>JAJYAH010000509.1 GCA_021779635.1 Pseudomonadota bacterium
TGGTGGATTTCATTCGTCACAGCGGTGGACAGGGCAAGTCGCTGCGTGACGTGGTGCTGGAAGCCGGCGCCGTGCGCTTCAAGCCGATCCTGCTTACCGCGCTTGCGGCCATGATCGGCGCCGCCACCATTCTGCTCGATCCGATCTTCCAGGGTCTGGCGATTTCGCTGCTGTTTGGCCTCGCGTCCTCGACGCTGCTCACGGTGCTCGTCATCCCCGCCATTTACATCGCGCTGCGGGAACCTCCGCCGCCGATATCGCCAAGCACGCCAAGCACGTAAGGAGTCTTCTCCATGGAAAAGAACTATTCCGATATCACAAAGCGCATTTCCGGCGACTTGCGGAAATTGCGCCAGGACATTCCCGACACCATGAAGGCCTTTTCGGCGCTGGCGCAGGCCGCCACCCGCGAGGGCGCGCTGGAGACGAAGAGGCTCGTGCGGTTCGCGTAACTCGTTGCCGGTCGAAAGCACCCCGACGCGTACCTGTCTGTAAACACGTACGGCCGGAACACCGGCCGCGGCAAGAATCGCAATATGGCCCGCGTCGATCGCTGTGCCGGCCTGTAGAATGATTGCGCCGTCCGGCACATCCTCGCCCAACAGGCGTATGTTTTCACCGCGGGTAGGTCGTCTTGCTACGACCACGGAGTCACCGAACTGAGTGCAGCGTTCTTGCATAATCACCGCATCGAAATCTGTCGGGATCGGGGCACCATTCAGAATAAAACCACGAACTCTTATGTCATTGAAATTACGTTATAATTTTAGTCCCTTGTCTTTGCCGGGATCTGCGGCGGCTCGGCAAACGCAGACTAAGACAGGGATCTATTGGATGCGCCTGTCCGACACTTTAATAACAACTGCCATCGAACTGTCCCCTGCCGCGCAACCTTGGAAAAGGCCATAGCCGCCGCCGAGGACGGCCAATTCCTCAATCAGCTCAATTATTGATCGCAGACCCGTTGGACCCTGTGGATGGCCCCATATAAGCGAGCAGCCAAAGTTGTTCATGCGCCGCCAGTCGATTCCGAACGCACGGGCGAAAGCGATGTCATTGACGGCAAAAGGGTTGTGGGACTTGATGGCGGCCATATCGCCAATTTTCAAACCTGCACGATCCAGCGCCGTCTTCGAAGCTAGGATTGGCGCCGCTGGCATATAGCCTTTGTCCTCGCGCGCTTGTCCGAAGCTTACGATTTCGATCCGGATCGATGCGTCTGACGACATCTCGGCCGCACGCTCGGGAACATCCACGACGATCGCCGCTGCCATACCGTCGGCGGGATGGGTCTGACCTCCAAATGTGACCGTGCCACCCTCTCGAACGGGCTTGAGCTTTGCCAAACCCTCTGGTGTCGATGGAAAAATGCCGGCGTCACCTTGAAGGACAGATTGCGTCTTTCTGTACTTCGAATCTGGAACGTCAAACGGCAATGGAATGAACCGTCTCAGAAAAGCCGATTGGTCAGCCAAAGCATTTTGATATTGCTCTCCTCGGGCCAGAACAACTTCGTGCTGTTCAGTTGTCCCGATCCGCTCGCGCCCGGCAACATTTTCTGCAGTGTCGATCATTGCGCACTTGGCCCATGGGTCGTTCGAGAAGCTGTCCAGAACCCAGTTCTCCGAATCCCCAGTCCCGCCAGGGCCATTCGGCGCAGGATAAAAGACATGGGCGCCGTTTGAGCAGCGATCTCCCGAAACGACGAGCGCGGTTGATGCAGCTCCCGTCGCGATTTCACCAGCGGCGCTGGCAACGAGCCGTGCGCCGGTAGCGCAGGCCTGATTGATCGTCGGTCCGGTCAAGCGATCGGCTCCGATCAATCCGCCGAACCAAGGCAGGCCATAAAAGCACGATTTCTGCGGCACCGTCATTCCATACGCTCCAAAATCGAATGCGTCTGGACGGATATTCCGCTCCTTCAAAGCTCCCTTTGTAACATGCGCTGCGAACTCCATCGAGTGAAGATGCGCCAGCTCTCCTTGCCATCGCGCAAACGGAGTTGCCCAATAACCGCCGTACGGAATGAAAGCTTTCATGCAGCGTTTCTCGACTTTCCTATAGTGGACCTGAGGCGCGCGGCGGCGATTGTGTCTACCGCGCAACCGATAGTTGTTTCAACGCGTAAATCAGCCGATAGCAACGTAAGCCCTCGGATTGTCACCATTTAGAAGCGCAACGTCCTCCGCACGATTTTCAAGAACCGCACGTTGGTTGATGTATCCTTTGTCAGTTATTTCACCGCAGTCGACCGCCGGCGGACCATCCAGCAGGCGCGCCCGAGCGGCGTAACGCGATGAGCCGCCACCCGTTCGTTTGAGTGTCTGCAAGCCTTCGGCAACGCGCGCGCGCACCGCAGGATGATCGAGAACCGCACGGGCCGAGGCATCGTTTCCGAGACAGGCTATGCGCTGACACGCGAGCATGTTGGGAAAAACTAGAAAGCCGACCGCGTCGCTGTCATGTCCGGTCAGCACGATATCTTGTGCTATCGGGTCGAGAGCGGCGATTCCGTCGATTCGAAGCTGTCCAACGCTTACAAACGTGCCTGAAGAAAGCTTGAAATCTTCGGCGATGCGACCGTCGAAAAACAGGCCCTTTTCTGGAATGGAAGGGTCTGCAAAACGCACAGCGTCGCCGATGACGTAAAAGCCGTCCTCGTCGAAGGCACTTCTTGTAAGATCTGGCTGTTTCCAATAGCCGGGCGTCACGTTCGGACCACGGACACGAATCTCCAGCTTTCCGCCATTGGGAATGAGCTTGAGTTCGACACCAGGCACCGGGAGCCCGATGTTGCCGCTTCGATCAGCTTGAAAATGACAATCCGTCGCAAGCGGCGCGGTTTCTGTCGATCCCCAGGCGCTGACCATCGGTGTGGGACGCCCAACCGTTTGACGGGATAGCGCGTCGATCGCTTCCCACAGATTCTGCGGTAGCGCCGCCGCTGCATAGAAAATCAACCGAACGCTCGAGAAGAACCGTCGGCGAAGCTCGGCGTCTTCGCGCATGGCATTGACCAGCATGTCATAGCCGCGAGGAACGTTGAAGCAAAGGTTCGGTCCAATATCCTTGAGGTTGGCCGCCGTCACACCAGTCAGACTTGGCGTCGGTCGGCCGCCGTCGATATAGAGGGAACCGCCGTTTCGAAGCACCATGTTGAGATTATGGTTAGCCCCAAACGTATGACTCCAGGGCAGCCAATCAACAATGACCGGCGGCTCCTTTCCTAGAAAGGGCCACACCGCAGCCTTGGCTTCCTGGTTGGATGTCAGCATTCCGTGGGTATTGATGACCGCCTTCGGCGTTCCGGTCGAACCTGAGGTGAATAGGAAACGCGCGATCGTGCTCGACGAAACCGCTTCATACGAGGCATCGACAGCCTTATTGGACGAATTCGTAAGAAGATCACTGAATGATATCGCGGGCAAGGGCGCGGCGGCCGACGCTCCACTTGTGACGACGATAGCATCATGAAGCCCCTCAATTGCCGCGAGCGCGGGCCCGAACGTCTTGATGTCGGAAGCATAGATCGCCCCCGGCTTAAGCAGCTTGATCATCGCGCAAAGTTTCTGATGGTCACTGGACATCAGCGAATAGGCCGGCGAGATCGTTGCCACGGGAACGCCGACATACATAGCGCCGAGCGCCAGTAGCGCGTGGTCAATGCTGTTGTCGGAGAGAATGACGAGAGGGCGTTCGGCCTTTAGCCCACGCTCCAGCACCCAACTGGCGATTGCCCTCACCTTTTGGTGTGCCGCGGCATAGGACAGACGCAGCCAATCATCTTTAGGGCGCGGGCGTTCGGCCAGAAAGGTACGGTCAGGCGATTTATCGGCCCAATCGCGAACCCATTGCCCGACGCTCAGCGCTGGCGGGCTGGCCTGCACCAGCGACCGCATGATCATTGAACCGTCTTCGCGCTTTTCGAGCGAAACAGCGGGCTTAGCGAAAAGCGGTTCAAAGGAAGAGCTGGGTTCGTTCATGAGCGTGTCGTCTTCCGGCTTTCGCGAGCCCCACACATCATCGCTGCCTCCTTGAACCGCGCTTCTGTCGCTGCAAACGTTCCGGCGCGCGAGGAGTAAGCGTGCTGAGATCACTCAATTCGCTGGCCTCAAATGTGCGCAAAATGAATTCCCGATCCAATCTTGCGCCAATGACGACCAGTTTAGTCTCGCGTGTCTCGAACGGCCGCCAGACGAGACCGTCATTCACCTGAAGAAAATCCTGGACCCCCTGCACGACGATACGCTTCGGATAATTGGCGACAGCAAGAATGCCTTTCATCCGCCATATCCGATCTCCAAACCTATTTCGGATCGTTGCGAATGCCTTTTGTATGCGTCGTGCGTCGAGAGGGCTTCCGGTACGGAATGCGATTGCCGAAACCCCGGACGTGTGGATCGCCGGTGTGGCGGCGAAACCGGACTGCACCTTGGGCATCGCGAACGCGGAGCTGCCATCGAACACGACACGGTTAAATTCGTAGCCGCGGATGTCCAGCAATCCGGAGAAAATCTCCCCCCATCCGGCGCTAACGAGATCGACGGCGCCAAGCTGTGCTATGCCGTTGAGTTCTCGCACAACGCGCTCAGCCTCAGCCCTGCGCTGGCTGCGCTCCTGCTGCGGCCGAGGGAATCAAAAGGAGGACCACTGAATTGGTTCTTCAGCTGGTTCAACCGCGTTTTCCGGAGCGCGACGAACCGTTATGTTCGCGCGTGTGGCAGCTTGATTCACAAAAGTGCGGTAGCAATGATAATCCTCGTGTTGTTTGGGGTGGCGGCCATTTACTTCCTAGGGAAGTTGCCGTCAGGCTTCTTGCCCGACGAGGACCAGGGTTATTTCTTTATCAATCTTCAGCTTCCCAATTCGGCTTCACTCCAGCGGACCGACCAGGCAGCGAGGGACATCGAAGGCATCTTGAACAAGACGCCGGGGATTCGATACACCACCAGCGTGATTGGGTTCAGCTTGCTGAGTTATGTTCAAGCCAGTTACAGTGCTTTCTTCTTTGTCACGGAGAAACCCTGGAGCAGCCGGAAGCAGAGAGCGGAGCAGTACGAGGTTATTAAGCAGCGTCTGAATCAGGAACTGAGCCGGCTGCCTCAAGGAACAGCCTTCAGCTTCTCCCCGCCGGCAATTCCCGGCGTGGGAACATCGGGGGGATTCACGTTCGTCCTTGAGGACCGGGGCGGGCACGACGTTCCATGGCTGGCAGCCAATGTCAATAAATTCCTTGCAGCAGCCCGTAAGCGGCCGGAGATAGCTGGCGTATCCACATCGTTTTTGCCGAGCGTGCCGCAGGAGTTCATCGCCGTGGACCGCGAAAAGGCGCTGAAACTCGGCGTCCCTATTTCCGAGGTCTATCAGACGGCCCAGACATTCATGGGCGGTTATTTCGTTAACTATTTCAATCGCTTTGGAAGGCAGTGGCAGGTTTATGTCGAAGGTGCAGGCCCATACCGGACGACCACCAGGGATTTAAGCCAATACTACGTTCGAAACAACAGTGGGACCATGGTTCCGCTTTCCGCGCTGGCGCGCTTCGAGCCGCGAATGGGCCCCGAGTTCATCATGCACTATGACGAGTATCCGGCAGCACAGATCAATGGCAACGCTGCGCCCGGTTATAGCTCC
>JAJYAH010000510.1 GCA_021779635.1 Pseudomonadota bacterium
AAGAGTTTCGCCGCCGCATTGCGCGACAGCTCGTCGACAACCACTGCCTCAACCACACGTTTGCGAAGATCGTCGGAAAGCGCCATGCCCGCCGCCTCCTTCCGCGGCGGGAATCATGAATCAGATTTCAGCCATTTTTGGAATCCCAGAGCGATTCAAATCGTTCGGAGCCCGCTCTAACTTCAAGGAGTCCCCCGAGCCAAATCGATTCAATTATTTCGCGGCATCGCCTCACGATGTGCAATGTCGACAGATGGGAAGGCCTCGCCCAGAAGCAGGCTGACCAAACCATTGACCTCGCCGCCTGATCGGCTATCGTCAAATCGCTCGGAGGCCACGCCGACAAATTCCAAACAACTCGCGATATAAGCGGCCGTATTCGAATTAGGTGATAAAATGGATTTTAGCTTTATAGGCAAAACCGCTCGCAAGCGCACAAGGGAACTGATCCGTGCAGGCAATGCCGCCCGAGATAGGAGTGATTGGGCAGAAGCGGCGGCATTTTACCGGCAGGTGATCGAGGTTGCCCCAGAGAACGCGGCTATTCGCGTGCAACTTGGTCACGCGTGCAAGGAAATGGGTGATTTTCGCGCCGCAAACGAGCATTACCAAAAGGCGTTAGAGCTGACCCCATTGGACGATGACCTCCACCTGCAGATTGGTCACTTGCGTAAGTTGGCGGGCGACTTGCAAGGGGCACGCTCGCATTATGTTCGTTCGCTGGCGCTGAATCCCGAAAACTCCGATGCCCGCGCTGAAGAGGCCGCTTTGCAACACGTTCCACTGCCTGTTCCTGCGCCAGTAGCGAGTTCCATGACCAAGTCGTTTGCGGCCTCCGCGGCTCCCGCGCAAGTCGACCTTCATCCAGGAACACAGACGCAAGATCCATGGATCTATCGGACGGCGGGCGACGCGGCGCGTGATTCCCGCCTTTGGGATGAGGCTAAGCGAGCTTATCGCGATTACCTGCGGCTTGCGCCTGAAGACGTGGCGATCTGGGTCCAATACGGTCATGCCTTGAAGGAGTCTGGCGATCTGCGGGGCGCGGAGGAAGCCTACCTGACGGGCATTGCGCGAGCCCCAGACGATGCCGACCTGCAGCTCCAGCTGGGTCATGTTTTGAAGCTGCTCGGCCGAGTCGCACCAGCCATCGAGGCTTACCAACGCTCATTCGCGCTTTGTCCGTCGATGGCGGCGTTGCGAGAACTTGAGGCTTTGGACGCAGCCCATGAGGTTGCGTTGCCGGCGGGAGCTTCAGCGCGCGAGCCGATTCTCTTTTTGGAGCTATCTGACCTGTTTGCGGCGCTGCTGGATCAGAAGACCGTATCCGGGATCCAACGTGTCCAACTCGAAATCATCGCCTTCGCATTCCGTAACGCGAAGCCGGATTTGCCGCGTCCGCAATTTGTCATTTGGCATCGCGATCTGCTCTGGATGCTTGGATCGGAGCCGTTGAGGGCGCTCTTGGCGCATTATGAAATTACGGCTGGGTCAGAGTTCGAGCGGCGCCGTGCGTTGATCCACGATGTGCGGGCCAGCGCTCAGCTGTTACGGCCCGTCCCCGGTGATATCGTGATGTCGACCGGCGCGATTTATCGGCGGCCGAATGTGGCATCAGGACATGAAGCTCTCAAGCGCGCCGGCGTTCGGATCGGCGCGTATATTCATGACTTCATCCCCCTCACGCATCCGGAATATTGCGCACGCATTTTGACCAACGAGTTTTCTTCCGCAATCACCGATGCCCTATTGCATCTGGATTTCGTACTGACCGTCTCTGAGCATGTGGCAAGCGAGACGAAGCGGCTGCTGCGCGATGCTGGATTCGCTCCTATTCCGGTCGCAGCAGTGCCTGAAGGACACGGTTTTACCCAGCCAGACGGTAGCGATGTGTGGACCTCGCGTATCCTCGGCCTACGCGATACAGAGTTCGTTCTGTGCGTTGGAACGATTTCGGCGCACAAGAACCAAGCTCTGCTGGTGCGGATCTGGCAATTACTGCAGCGAGAGGGTCGGAAGATGCCCTATCTCGTGCTTGTCGGGCGACGCGGCGATGGGGTCCGTGATCTGTTTGAACAGTTGGAAGTCACTCATTTCCTCGACGACCACGTCCGTATCATTGAAGGGCTCACAGATGGCGAGCTTCGAACGCTTTATCGAGCGTCGCTATTTACGATGTTCCCGTCGATCGTGGAGGGTTGGGGCCTGCCAATCGGTGAGAGCCTAGCGCAGGGCAAGGTCTGCATTACCTCTAACACTGCATCGATGCCCGAAGTGGCCGGCGACTTCGCGTTGTACATCGATCCCTTCAATCTACGCGCCGCAAGCAAGGCGGTCGCGAAGTTGCTTGACGACCGAAGCGAGCTAACGCGCTTGGAAAATCGCATTCGTAGCTCGTTCCGGCTTCGCACCTGGGAGGCGCATGGTGAGGCGCTTGTCAGGGCTGCATGGCGCCTCGGAGGAGCGGAAACGACGCCAGCGACCCAACCGAGGCCGTTTTTTATGCAGGCTGGGCGCCTAAACCGCACTGTCGCAGTCGCGCCGGATTGGGGCTTCGGAAATCGTCTGCCGGATTGGCGGGCTGCAGTCGAAATGGTCCTTCGTCGGGTTGTGCTGACCCGCGGCTGGTACGCATCGGAGACTTGGGGCACCTGGATGCGAGGCGCACACGGAACGATTTCGTTTCGTACTGAGGTCAAAGCGGGGGAGCGCATCCGCGTCGCCTTCATTCTTCGGGCTGCGGTTTGGGCGCGGGGTAATCAGTTGGAGATCACTTCCGCGTGCGGGGCCACGAGTGTGGTTGCGGTTCCGGAGACGCGGAGCGGGCCCCCGTTCGAATGGCCCAATTTCATTGGGCACATAGATTGTGTGACGGGTTCCGATGGCGTGGTCACGCTCGACATGCGGGTTCTGGGCAAAATCCCCACGAGCTGGTGGGGTGAGAAGCGCGTATTGTGTATTGGACTGTCAGGCTTGGTCTACATGCCATTGGGTAAGATCGGCGCTCTGCCGATTAATCGAGTCGTCTCTGCGGGCTGCCTGACTCTCCCCAACGGCAACCCGTTGGCGCCGAATGGAGCCGCATCGCTTATGTTAGAGGCGCGCAGGCGGGGTCTGTTTGCTGGTGGCTGGCGTGAGTCCGCGCCATGGGGCACATGGATGGCAGGGCGGCATGCGAGGCTTGTCGTGCCCGTCGAAGCGCCGGCCGGAACGACACTCAGGCTTGTGCTGAATCTGCGGGTGGCGTCCAGTTGCCAAGTGCAGGTCGATTTGCGGTCCGCATGCGGCGCGCAAATCGAGACCACTCTGAGTGACGGCGATACGTCGGATCAGCGCGTTTGGCTCGACTGCAAGGCAGGGCCGAGCGGGGAGCTAGTTGTGGACATCTCCGCTGTTGTGCGTCAGTCGTGCATCGAGCAACGGCGGGGTCCGGTGATTGGCTTGCGGTCGCTTGCATACGGTCGCGCCGGATCGCGAGCAGAGCGGGACGCGCTGGCCGAGGCATTGCAATTTCCGCGTTCCGTCGGTGCGAATAAGGAGGCGGAAGAAGCCGTTGCTTCCGACATGCGCTTCACAGTCGCCGGCCATATAAACGGGAGCTATAGCCTTTCGGCAGTCAATCGAAGCCTTGCGTTCGCGCTTGAGGCCGTGGCGCCCGGCAGTGTCCGCGTGCTGCAAGTGGAAGGCAAGCCAGTCACCAACCTCTCGGAGCTTGAAGCTGCTGAGCGGGGCGCGATCACGCCGCTGGTGCGCCGGCGGCTACATGACAGCGGGCTCGAGATTGTCATTTCTCAACACCACCCTGTGTGGGTTCCTGTTGATCCAAGCGAATTAGCGATTTCCTGGTTCCCATGGGAAGAGAGCCTAGTGCCTCTCGAAATTGTTCGGGTGCTCAACAAAAAATTCGATGCTGTTGTCGTGCAGACGCATTTTATCAAAAAGGTGTTGATCGACTCCGGGGTATCGGCGCCGATCCGCCTTATGGGGTGCGCGGTAAGCCTGAAGGACTTTATTGCCATCGGTTTCCGCCGCGCAGGTCAGCTGCCGCGAACTGACGTATCGAACGCCGCACCGTTCACTTTTCTGCACGTGTCGTCCTGTTTCCCCCGCAAGGGGGTCGACGTGCTGCTTGCGGCTTATGCCCGCGCATTCCGTCGCGGCGATCCGGTGCGTCTCGTCATAAAGGGCTTTCCAAATCCCCATAACGACGTCGCCGAACAGATTGCCCAGCTCATAGCGCGCGACCCGCAGGCCCCAGAGATCGAGTTCATCAACGCTGATTGTGCGTGGACGGAGGTCCTGCGCCTTTATGAGCAAGCGGACGCCGTCGTTTTGCCGACTCGGGGCGAGGGCTTCAATATCCCGGCGGCCGAAGCACTGGCCGCAGGCATTCCGCTCATCGTCACCGGACACAGCGGTCAACGCGACTTTGCGGGGCCAGACGTGGCCCGGCAGGTTGCTTTCGACTATGCGCGATCCGGCAGCCACCTTAAGACGGGCGCATCCGTGTGGGCCGAGCCTAGCGTGGATGATCTGGCAACCGCGATGCGCGAAGCGATAGCAGGCGGGTCCGAAGCCGCTGCGCGCATCGCACGTGGGCAGCGCATCGCCGACGCCCTGAATGATACCGGCGCTTGGGCGCGCCGGGTACGGCAGATCGCCATGAACCTGATCGGCTCCGGGCAGCCTAAGCCACCGGTGGTGGCTTGGGTGTCCACATGGGGCGTGAAATGCGGTATCGCCACACATTCCGACTATTTGCTGGCCAGCTATCCGGATGCTGAGCGTTTTGTGACCGTGCTGTGCGATGAACGAACGCCCATGGAGAGCTTGGAACGTCGTCATGGGCCAAAGGCGAAGCATGCTTGGCGCGTTGCGGATTCCGCCAGCATAGATCGGTTGGCCGACGCGATCGATAATCTCGCCGCACTTGTCGTCGTCATACAGCACCAGCCAGGGTTAATCGCATGGCGTGACCTCGCCGGGTTGCTCATGGATGGCCGTCTGGAGGGCAGGAAAAGTATCGTGGCGCTGCATAACGTGCAGGAGCTTATGACGCATCGCGATCGAATGATCACGTTAAACGCACTACAGCGCGCGAGCCGCATTCTGGTGCATTGTATCCGTGATCTGAATACGCTGAAGTCATTCGGGCTGATCGAGAACGTGACGCTTTTGCCGCCTGGCGCAATTCCCCCACATGGTGAACGACCAACAGTACGCCACCTGACGCGGGACAGCGAAGTGGTGATCGGTTGTTACGGCTTCTTCCTACCGCAGAAACGAATCGATGTCGTGATTGAGGCGGTGGCGCGGATGCGCAAAAATTGGCCAAACATCTCGGCGCGGCTGGTGTGCGCCGAGTTCCCGGCCGACGTGTCGCGCGAAGAGATTCGGCGGTGCCGCGAACTCGCGGAGCGACTTGGGATCGCGGCGCAAGTGGAATGGCACAATGAATTCCTCCCCGATGACGAGTCGCTCGCCCTCCTGCGTGGTTGCGACCTAGTGGTGATGCCCTATCAGGAGACACAGGAAGCGGCGAGTGGAGCCATGCGGGTGGCGATGGCGAGTCGCGTTCCCATTCTGACCAGCCCCATCGCGATGTTCGAGGAGGGGGGGCCGGGGGT
>JAJYAH010000511.1 GCA_021779635.1 Pseudomonadota bacterium
CGTCAATCGCCACCCCGTCATCCACACTTGGTCTTACAATCTCGCCGAAGCTGCCTGATATGATTCGAACCAAGGAAACGCAGACCTAGGATGCCATTCGGGCCAGATGATAGACCGACATGGCCTTGCTGACGCCCTTGAGTTCCGCCTCGCTCTTTGCCACCGGGTATGGCGCAATAATTTCCGCCACAGCCGGCGCGCCGTAAACTTCTTCGGTGATGCAAATCTCGTCGCCATCGGCAAGGTTTTGCACCCGCGCCGCGATATTCACCGTCTGGCCAAAATAATCGAGCCGCTCGTTGAGCGTGACCGCGATCGAAGCTCCCCGATGCACGCCGATTTTCAGGATGAAATCACGCTGCGGGCGGTCCCGATTCAGCTGATCCACGGCCTCGCGCATATCAAGCGCCGCCTGCACCGCGTCGGCCGAAGTCAAAAACGCCGCCATCACGGCGTCACCGATCGTCTTGGTGACGGCGCCATTGTGCCGAACAGTGGCGTCGAGAAGATGCTGGAAGTGCCGCTGCACCTGAATGTAGGCGTTAAGGTCGCCGATCCGCTCGTAGAGCGCCGTCGAGCCCTTGAGATCGGTGAATACGAGGGTAACGTCGAGAACCGCAATGCCCTCCGTCGTGCTGATCACTTCTGAGCGGAAGAAGTCGCGAAAGGTTTGTGTCATCAGCAGTCGCTTGCCGGACAGCGATGGCGTGAAGTGAAGCTTCGGGCGCTGAAACGCCGCCATCGGAAGCTGCAGGATGCCGAATACCACCGGCAGCTTGCCGGTGTTGCGAACTTCGAACACGACCTTGCCGGGTGCGAGGTTTGCTGGGGCGGTCACGCATTTGCCGCGGTCGAGCATGACCGGCACATGGGGTGGCGTTACACCCGCCCCATGTGCGACCGGGAAAAAAAATTGGGCGTCGCTGTCGAAATCCTGGCCCAGAAGCGCGCCTTCGGCGGCATCAACCTCGAGATTGGCCGCAGATCCTGGCTCTATGCGGGCGAGCGCCCTCATCAGCCCTTTGGCAGCCTCGCTCCATGGCACGCCGTCGGGCATTACGCCGCCCGGCGTCATTCTATAATAGAAGACGTAATCCCAGGCCGAAAGCCCATCCGGTTTATGGAAGCGGATACTGCGCACGGCGGGCGAAACCGTAAACGTCACCGTGATGTAATCGTCAAGCGCGGCGTCGTAATCGCCTTGACAGAGGTGGCAGTGGAAATGCGTGTGCAGTTTGCGCAGGCTTCGGAAGCTCTCGACGACGTCGGAGCACATCGGACAAACGAGCAGCCAGTCCATGTCGAATAGCCCGGCCACGCAGGCATGGAGGAAAAGATCAATCCCTTCAGCTTCGGCAATCGATTTCTCTGTGGCGAACTGGATCGGATTGATGCGGTAGAGTGCCTCGTCCGTGCCCGAGCGCAGCAGCGTCTCCAGCCGCGAGACGACGCGCGGACTCCAGGATTTGGCCGCTTCGAGCGCGACCAAGCGCTCTTCGAGCTTTTTTTCGTCGATCATCGCATTACCCGCGATAAAACCTCGATCATCCCCGGCGTTCCGTTAAACCTGAATACACAATTCATGAGCTCGGGGCGAGCCCATCGGGGCGGTATTTTAGCTCGCTACAACCTTACGCCTGAAGGCGATGGTTTGTCCGTCCGTTCGCTCCGATCGACCCGGATGAACCAGACTATCGAGGTCGCGATCGGCTCTTGTAGCACCAGATGATGATCTGCTTTCGCCGACCGCGGACGCGGGCACGCCCGTTCCTTCTCGCGCTCTGTAATCGAACCCGAGGAGTATGACCATGTAGGATCAAGTGAAAGCGACCACAGCGTTACAAAGGTCAGTGCTACGATACGCACTACCGTCCAATATGTACATGTACTTCCACACTCATACCAAAATCCATGCGCTTCTATCTGTCTAATCGGGCAAACCGGCTCGTCGAAGGCCGTCCACGTACCGTGCAGCATCGTCATTTCCACGGAAAGGGACTATGCCGGTGAGCCTGGAGGTCCGCAAAGATGGATCGATCTCAAGCATGCGCGCCATGTGGGACTGTGCCTTGGCGGTCTGTCCAGCAAGCGCACAACTGGCTGCCGCCATCCGGATCGCGGCCGTGTAATTTGGTTGCTCATGCAAAGCTCGGTCAGCCCAGGTAGAAGCTTTGCCGTACTGGCCATCCAGGAAATAAGCTGCGGCGAGCCCGCTTTGTTCGGCGTAGCGCAGTGGGTCAAGGGGATTGAGCCGTAGCGCACGCTTCATATGCTCAATCGCGTTCCTCGCCTGTCCAAGGTAGAGCCGTACCCATCCGCTGAGGTGCCAAACTGCCGCCAGGCTTGGCCCCAACATCAGTGCTTGATCAAGCAACGCTGAACCCGCGGCAAGGTCTCCCTCGATTTGCGCTAGCACGACGCCGCTCACACCGAGAGCAATGGGATCGTCTTTTCCAAGCCGTCCCGCCTTTCTTGCCAGTAACGTCAATCGCTCAACCTCGGTATCGGGTAGCCAGCCATTATTGTTGCGAATAATGCAGCACCAAGAGGCCATGCCGTAAGCCGAGGCGAAGCCAGGATCGAGTTCGATTGCTCGATCAAACAATTGGAGCGCGTCGATCAAAGACTGGCGCGAACCGCGATGGAAACATGTCAGGCCTCGCATGTAGAAATCATAGGCCGTGAGGCTCTCCGTCGGCTTTCGCTTTGCGCGTTCGATCTCGGCCTGCTCCAATTTCGGCGTGAGTGCCGCGACAATGCTGGATGTTATTTGATCCTGGAGGTCAAAAACGTCCTTGAGATTGCCATCAAATCGCTCGGCCCAGAGGTGAGTTCCCGTAATGGCATCAATCAGCTGCCCTGTAACCCGAACTCGGTTGCCGGCGCTCCGCACGCTTCCTTCAAGAATATAGCGCACTCCCAGCTCACGGCCGACCTGTTTCAAATCCACCGCTCGTGATTTGTAGGTAAAGCTCGAGTTTCGCGCGACGACGAAAAACCACGGCATCCGCGCCAGCGCCGTTATTATGTCTTCTACAATACCATCCGCGAAATATTCCTGGCCTAGATCGCCACTCATGTTTTGGAATGCAAGCACGGCGATGGAAGGTTTGTCGGGCAAAGCTAACGGTGATGCAGATTCAGACCGCGACTTAATCAGCACCTTTGTACCGTCGCCGTTTAGCCGCAAACGCCACGCGCGAACCGGCTCGGCGATGTTCTTCAAGTTTTTCGGACCGATGTCGTCGAAGGTCATATCGACCTTGCCCCTGATCTGGCGTTGGGCGTCGTCGGAGATGCAGACCCCACCAGGTTCCGCAACTCCTTCCAGCCGCGCAGCGATATTGACCCCATCGCCGAAGATATCGTTGTCGTCGATGATGATGTCCCCGATGTGGATACCTATCCGAAGTTCAATCCTGAAATCTCGCGGGACGTCGGCGTTTTGCGCGGCCATGCCGCGCTGGACCTCAACCGAGCAGCGCGCAGCATCGACGGCGCTGACGAATTCCACCAGCACGCCGTCGCCGGTCGTCTTGACGATGCGACCACGATTGGCGGCGATGGTGGGATCGACGAGGGTCTTTCTGATGGCCTTTAGCCGGGCCAGCGTGCCTTCCTCATCGACCCCCATCAGTCGGCTGTACCCAGCAACATCCGCTGCCAGCACCGCCGCTAGTCGCCTCTCAACTCGCTCCGTTGTCACCGTGATGCCCTCATGCGAACGGTGGTCAGCGCCCAAATAAACCCCGGCTCTAGCGCGAAGATCAGTCGGGCTGCGTGACCGTGCCATTGCCGTCCGCCCGCCCGAACGAAGGAAGGTACCGGCCGAAGTTCAATTCGAAGTCACTCGGCACGCCGTAACCGATGTTGCGGATCTTGGCACGGCGCGCCTGCGCACTGGGCCCGGCCAGGATTGAGAAGATCATGTCGTTGCTCGACTGAAGCTCGGCAGCCGTTGGCATTCCGAACCGATTGATCTGCGCCTTCGCCGCGGCGAGCACTTCACGGTCGAACGAGGCCAGACGCCCGGCAAGCGTGTCGACGAACGAGTCGAGGTTGTTGTCGTCCAGCGTGCGGTTCACCCAGCCATAGCGCTCGGCGATATCGGCGTCGAAATCGTCGCCGCTCAGCGCGATCTCAAGCGCCCGCGAGCGGCCGACCAAGCGCGGGAGCCATTCCAGCGCTCCGCCGCCTGGGATCAGTCCGACGCCAACCTCAGGATTGCCGAACAGGGCGTTCTGCCGGCTGGCGAAGCGCATGTCACAGGCCAGCACGAACTCGTTGCCGATGCCGCGCGTACGGCCGCGAACCTTGGCGATGCTCACGACAGACGCTGATGAGAGGCGCAGCACAAAGTCACGCCAAAGATCCAGGACGTCTGGCCGCTTGGCGGCCTTTGCTACGTCGAGATGGGCGACGAAAAAATCGGGATTCGCCGACTGGAACACAACGACCTTGACGGACGGGTCGACCTCGATGTCGGCCATTAGCGCTCTCAACTCGTCGATCGTTTCGGGGAGAAACATGTTGATCGGCGGGTTGCTGAAGGTGATCGCCCACCGGCCCGGATGGGTGCGGTCGGTTGTGAATTGCGAAGTGTTGGTCATGGCACGTCTCCTAGGTTGATTGGCAGATAAGCTTGCGTACAAATTGACTTCGGTACTGGGTAGCCGGCAGATCGGCGGCCTCCAGGAAGCCCGGGCAGCCGAGCTAATGATCACCGCGTTACGAGGCTCGAGCAGAAGGCATCAAATCGATGACGTCATTTGCAGTCACGATGGCGGTCGCGTAACTCGGAATATTGACATCGAGAGCGGCGTGCATCTCCCGGTCCGAGAAATCGGCCGTTGCATCCCGCACCACCGTGACCTCGTAGCCGAGCTCAGCGGCGAAGCGAACGGTCGCTTCAAGACACGTATGTGCGATGAGCCCCATGACGATGAGCCGTTGAATGCCGTGCTTCTTGAGTTGCAGATCCAAGTCGGTATTTGCGAACCCGCTCGAGCACCAATGTTCCGTCGCGACGATCTCGTCTGGCCTGGGCTCAAACCCGGGATGCATCTCCCCACCCCACGTGCCGAATTCAAAGGTTTTGTTTTTCCACGCCGCCTTCTGAACGGGCGCGATGTTTTTCCATGTCTCGTAGTCGCCCGGACGATAGCGGTGGTGCATTGCAAAGAAGACCCGTAGCTTTGCCTGGCGCGCGGCGTTCAGGACCTGCAACATGTGAGGGACGCAACCATTTGCTTCCGCAACGGCCCGGATGCGGCCCCGCAGCTTGCCTCCTTCGGAAATGAAGTCGTTGTACGGATCGATCACCAGAAGCGCCGTGATCTCCGTGTCATATGCATGTCCTTTCATGGCGTCTTCCTCTTTGGAACAGTTGGATCGCGAAGACTTCGGGATTGCGGTTGTGCTTACTTGAGGCGTCGGGCCGCTACTTCACCAAGGACACAAGCGGCTTTCCCTTTTCGACAACGTACGTCGCAAGCTCGGCGGCATTGCTGTTGCCGACGTTCCTTGCGGCATGGATCGTTCCGGCCGGGACAAAGAAGACGTCTCCTGCCTTGAGCGTCACCGGTGGCTTTCCCTCCACCTGATACTCAAGTGCGCCCTCCATGA
>JAJYAH010000512.1 GCA_021779635.1 Pseudomonadota bacterium
TATGGCCTCCACAACTGGCCCGGATTGCCCGTTGGGCGATTCGCGACCCGCGTGGGACCGTTGATGTCAGCGGAAGACAATTTCGAAATCGTGTTCACCGGCGAAGGAGGTCATGCGTCGCGCCCGCACCAGATCCGGGAGGTGCTCGTGGCGGCCTGCGATGCGGTCATGAGCCTGCAGACCATCGTTTCCCGGCGGACAAATCCGGCCGATGCGGTCGTGGTATCGGTCACCGAATTAACCACGGACGGAACCCGGAATGTGCTTCCCGGACAAAGCCGGGTCCTCGGGGACGTGAGGAGCTTCAGGCCAGACGTCAGCGCCCTCGTGGAAACCGAGATGCGGCGTATCGCGCAAGGCATTGGCACTGCCTACGGCTGCGGCGCGGAGGTTGTCTACAGTCGGGAGTTCGTGCCGCTGGTGAACCATCCAGCCCAAACCGAGCTGGCGATCGCGGCCGCGGCGCGCGTGTATGGGGCGGGATCGATTGACCGAAACTACCCCGCGATCACTGCATCGGAGGACTTCGCCCGTTTTCTCGAACACGTTCCCGGCTGCTTTGCCTTCATCGGAAACGGGGAAACTTCCCGTCCTCTGCACAACGCCGAGTACGAGTTCAATGATGCGGCTCTGATGCAGGGAGCGGCCTGGCTCGCCGGGCTTGTCACGATCGAGAGGGCCGGACGTTGATCCGCCGCTGTAGGCGCTCAGGTTTCTCGCGTGAGGGCGTTCGCTGCCATGGCACCGCGGGCGAGTTGACCTTCGACGATGTCGTTTGCCGGTCCGTCGGTAAAGCCAACCTGACAAGTTCTTCTCAGTCGCGGCCGCGACACCGCGTACTGCTGAGTTCAGTGAGCCTGGATGGTTCGAGGTGAATATCTGGTCGCGGTGAGTTCGCCGGGATCGCAGTCACGGCCCGTATTGCGTTTATTTGCCTTCAGTGGGGGCAGGGAGGACAGTTTGACTAGCTGTATCACGATCCGCCGGTTTGTCGAGGACGATGCACTCAAGGTGCGAAGGCTGTTCATCGCGGTCAATCAGCTCCTCAGCCCGCCTGACCTCCGTGACGCTTTTGAGACATACATTCAGCGCGCACTCGTCGAAGAAATGGATCGGATTTCGGCCTATTATGAAGACAGGAAAGGCAGCTTCTGGGTAGCAACCAGAGGCAGTGATCTCGTCGGCGCATTCGGTCTGGAGCCGGTCTCGGACGACTCGATGGAGTTGCGGCGCATGTATGTCTATGCGCGGCAGGGCATCAATCTCGACCGCTCCACGCTGGCCGATTGGGTGGGGCGTGCTGCCTTCCTGCTGCGGCCGGTCCATGACCGTCTGCTGGCGGTGCTCAAGAGCTCGGCCAAGCTGTTCGCCGACGAGACCACGGCGCCGGTGCTCGATCCCGGGCGCGGACGCACCAAGACCGGCCAACTCTGGGCCTACGCCCGCGACGACCGCCCCCTGGGGCGGCACCGATCCGCCGGCTGTCGCCTATGTCTACGCGCCCGATCGCAAGGCCGAGCGGCCGATCGCGCACCTGGCCGGCTTCAAGGGCATCCTGCAGGTCGACGGCTATGGCGGTTATCGCACGCTCGCCGAGCGCGGCCACGTCGAGCTTGCCTTCTGTTGGGTGCATGTCCGCCGGCGCTTCTATAAACTCGTCGCGGCTGGCCCGGCGCCGATCGCGAGCGAAGCGCTGGAGCATATCGCCAGGCTCTACGCCATCGAAAGTACGATCCGCGGCCGCGGCGCCGAGGAACGGCGTGCTGTGCGGCAGGAAAAGAGCAAGCCGCTCGTCGACGATCTGGAAACCTGGCTGCGCGCCAAGCTCGACCTCATCAGCCAGAAGACCAAGCTTGCCGAGGCGATCCGCTATGCGCTGTCGCGCTGGGCCGGCTTGACCCGCTTCGTTGACGACGGCCGCATCGAAATCGACAGCAATGTCGTCGAGCGTTCGATTCGCCCGATTGCGCTCAATCGCAATTATCCGCACCTTCGAGTTATGCGTAGTTCGCCGCGCCGGTATCCCGATGAATGCTGTTCAGCACTTGATGTTTGGCGTTGACGAGCTGCGATAATTTCGATCAGAGGCTCATGAGGAATTGCATCAGTTGATCCGGCGGGCGGTAGCGCGCGGCTTTGGTTCCAGGCGGTTGCAGCCTCTCAAGCGCGCGCTCCTTCATCGACAGGTCCGCTTCGAGATACATATGCGTTGTCGTTGTGCTCTCGTGGCCGAGCCACAGGGCGATCACGCTGATATCCACCCCCGACTGGAGAAGGTGCATCGCGGTCGTGTGCCTGATCGTGTGCGGCGATATCGTGCGGCCGGCGAGTTGCGGGCTGGCCGCGGCAGCGGTGGCCACTGCGAGCGCCAGACGCTGGGTGACGCTTGAACGCGTCAGCTTCCCGCCGCTCCGGTTCGGGAACAGGAAGCTGTCGTCTTGGATATCGCCCAGTTGCTTCTTCCAGCCGCGGATCAAAGCGGCGGTCGGGCGCCAGAGCGGTACGCTGCGCTCTTTGCGCCCCTTGCCTCGCAGATGGGCCGTCGGCGACGCCTCGGTGACGACATCGCCGACACGCAGGCCGATGGCCTCCGACACCCGGGCACCGGTATTGTAAAGCACGCTGAAGAGGGCGCGGTCGCGCCGCCCGGCCCAACTCGCGGGATCAGGCGCGTCGAGGACTGCCTGCATCTCCGGGCGGGTGAGAAATCCCAGCACCGGCCTGTCGAACTTCTTCATGGGAACAGCCAGGGCCTGCTGAATGACGGCAAGCGCCGTGAGGTCGTGATGGGCGGCAAATTTCAGAAAGGATCGCAGGGCCGCCAGGCGCGCATTGCGACTGCGCACCGTGTTGTTCCTGGCCTTCTCGAGATGATCGAGAAAACCTAGAATCAGCTTGGCGTCGAGATCGGCCAGCGTGAAGGCCGCCGGGGCCTTGCCGGTCGTAGCCTCGGCGAAGCCCAGCAGCAAACGGAAGGTGTCCCTGTAGGCGGCGACAGTGCGCGGACTGACGGCTCGCTGCTGTCCCAGGTATTCGATGAAGAACCGTTGGAGCAGCGATGCGAAGGTCGGCGCCTGCATCGGATCAGCCATGACGATCGCCTCCGGTTCCGGCGGCGAACACCTCAAAGCGCTTTCCCGCGACCGCCATCAGATCGGGCACCCCGGTCAGGTACCAGTAGGTGTCCGACACCTTGGCATGGCCGACATAGGTCGAGAGCGCTGCCATGGCGTTGTCGATATCGGCGCCGCGATCGTGCCAGGTCTGGACCCGCCGGCAAACGAACGTGTGTCTCAGGTCGTGGATGCGAACCCGGGCGTGACCGCCGCGGGCGGTCCAGCCTAACCCGGCGCGCAGCTCACCGAAGACATGCTGGACAGTCCGCTTCGGAAGCTGCTTCCCGGTCGACGACAGGAACGCCGGCGCCTCCGCGTCCGTGCCGCCATCGCGCTGTCGTATGGCCATGTAGCGCCGGAGTTCGGTCACCACGGTGCGGTGCACCGGCACGTGCCGGGACTTCCGGAACTTCGTCTTCCGGATGGTCAGGATCCCCTGATCCAGGTCGATATCGCCGCAGCGAAGGTTCAGGGCCTCGGAAATGCGCAGCCCGGTCGCTGCGATCAATCCGAAGATCGTCTCGTAAGTCACCGGCCGCGAGGTGCCGTTCGGGGGCAACTTCCGGGCCGCGGCGAGGAGGTCGCCGATCTCCTGATCGGTACAGATGTGCGGCGCCAGCCGCCGGTGCGACCGGCCGAAGATTGCGGTATCCGGAAACTCGGTGGCAGGATCCAAACGTGCCAGGTACCGGGCGAACGGCCGGAGGACCTCGAGCCGCCTGGCCCAGGAGAACGGGGTGGCGCGTCTCGATTTGCCTTGCACCCAGTCGAGCACGATCCGGGTCGTCAGCGGTCCGGTGTGGCCGGCCGCATCGGCGAAACAGGCGAAAGCAGTAGTCTGTGCGCCGGAAATGCCCAGGTCAAAGCCAAGAAGGCGGCGTTCGGCGAGGTAATCGCTGGCCAGCGCGGCCATTGAACGGTTCTCGGTCATGACGCGCTCCCGGGCCAGGGCAACGCCACTGCGGCCAGCCTGTTGAGATCCACCTTGGCGTAGGTCGCCGACGTATCGAGACTGCGGTGCCGGAGGACATCGGCGATCTCCTTCATGGGCGTGCCCGCCCGCAACAGGCGGCTCGCAACGCTGTGCCGGATAATATGGACGCGCGAACGCTTCCATCCGCACCGCCTGTAAGCCGCCAGTACCGCTCTCTGGACCACGCCGCCGTCGAGCGGCTTGTCGTAAGGCGCGACATGGCGAACGAACACGGCGCGGTCCGATGTCCGGGGCCGCTCGTCGCGCAGATAGGCTGCGATCGCCGCGCCGGTCGCAGCCGGCAGCGGGAGGATATCGACGCGCCTGGCCTTGGTCGCGCCCAGGCGAAGCGTTCCCTCAGTCCAATCGATATCTTCGAGGCGAAGCTTGGCGACTTCGCTGCACCTCAGGCCGAGATCGGTGAGGCACCGCAGCATCGCGAAGGCGCGCCGATGGGACCGGAACGGCGGATCGAACGACCGCAGCAGTTCGTCGATCTCGGCATCGGTGAGGACTTCCGGCAACGATGCGAGGCGCCAGTGCGCGGCGCGCGGGATTGCCGCCAACAACGCAGTCACGCGATCGCCTGCGAAGGCGCGGAACCGCAGGTAACCGCCGATCGCGCCGCCAGTCACGCTGACGGTGCCGGCGCTCCACTCGGCGCCGTTCCCGAGAACGAACTGCCGGATCGCTTCGGGCTCGATACCCAGAATCAGGATCGGGCCGGTCGGGAACACTCCGGCCAGGAACCGCGTCACGATCGCACAGCGTTGCTGTCGCGTATTCAGCGCTAGTCCGCCGGCATCGCGCATGTGGGCATCGAAGCAGGCCATCTCTCGCTCGAGATGGCTCTCAGGGGCAGAATCGCTCTCGATAGCTCCCGCTGCCCGCAAGACAGCCAATAGCTGGGCTAGTGCGGCCCTGATGTCGTGCGGATTACGCCGCACCGGATAGGGACAGTCACAACGCGGCAGATGTTCCGCCAGGAATCGCCCGACCGCAGCCTCGCTGACCGCGCTCAGGGCATGGTGCCCAGTTGTTGTCAGCCAATGGGCGAAGTGCGCGACGCAGCAAAGGTAAATGCGCCGGGTGGTCGGGGCATACCGACCGTGATGAAGATGATCGCTGTAGGCGGTTACACAATCCTGAAGAACGCTGTGCTGAAGCCAGGCACGCTGCTGTGGTTGGATGACGATCTCTTCGGCCATGCTGGCCTCCTGTCTGGTGAAAGCGTCCAGGCAGGAGATCAGAATTATGTGCAGGATGATCTGTCTCGCATGAGGCGGTTAGCGTGACCCAGCATCGGTATTTACGATACCGGCGCGGCGAACTGCACATAACTCGAAGGTGCGGATAATTTCGTTTGGATAGATGTGCATAAACGAAAGAACGCCCTTTTTGCCGGAGCCGACGGTGGCGGCGAGCATTGGGCGATCGTCGCTTCGCTCGGCGAAACCTGCAAACTCAATGCCGTCGATCCGCAACGCTATCTCGCCGACGTAATCGCCAGGATCGCGAACGGTCATTCCAAC
>JAJYAH010000513.1 GCA_021779635.1 Pseudomonadota bacterium
GCAGGACGCCGAGGGCGATCGATGGAAGACGATCCCGATCCTGGAGGATTTGAAGAAAAAGGCGCGCGCCGAAGGCCTGTGGAACATGTTCATGCCGCCCTCGTCGCATGAGGACGACGAATTCCGCGGCGCGGGATTGACCAATCTGGAATATGCGCCGCTTGCCGAGCAGATGGGCCACATCGGCTGGGCTTCGGAAGTGTTCAACTGTTCCGCACCCGATACCGGCAACATGGAAGTGTTGATGCGGTACGGCTCCAAGGAGCACAAGAAGAAGTGGCTCCGTCCCTTGATGGACGGCGAAATCCGCTCTGCCTTCCTGATGACCGAGCCGGCAGTGGCGTCATCGGATGCCACCAACATCGAAACCAGCATCAAGCGCGACGGCGACCATTATGTGATCAACGGCCGCAAATGGTGGTCGTCCGGCATGGGCGATCCGCGCTGCCAGGTCATGATCGTGATGGGCAAGACCGATCCCAACGCGCCCCGCCATCAGCAGCAATCGCAAATTCTGGTGCCGCGCGACGCCAAGGGCGTCAAGATCGAGAAGATGCTGCCGGTGTTCGGTTTCGACGATGCGCCGCACGGCCATGCCCAGGTGCTGCTGGAGGACGTGCGGGTTCCCGCCAGCAACATTCTGCTCGGCGAGGGCAGGGGCTTTGAAATCGCCCAGGGCCGTCTTGGTCCCGGCCGCATCCATCACTGCATGCGCACCATCGGCAAGGCCGAGGAAGCGCTCGAGAAGATGGTCAAGCGGCTGTCGTCGCGCACCGCGTTCGGCAGGAAGATCATCGAGTACTCGATCTGGGAACAGCGCATCGCCGAGGCCCGCACCGATATCGAGATGAACCGGCTGTTGTGCCTGAAGGCGGCCGACATGATGGACAAGGTCGGCAACAAGACCGCGCAGCTCGAGATCGCCATGATCAAGGTGGCGGCGCCCAACATGGCGCTGAAGATCATCGACAACGCCATCCAGGCGTTCGGCGCGGCCGGCGTGTCCGACGATGCCGGCCTGGCGCGGGATTATGCTTCCATGCGCACGATGCGGCTGGCGGACGGGCCGGACGAGGTCCATAACCGCGCCATTGCCAGACTTGAACTTCGGAAGTATGCCAACGCTTCCACTACGCACTAAGGGGAGCCCCACAAATGGCGCTCCCGCAAGAAAATGAGGGAGCGTCATCGTGGCTGACGGCGTCAGGAAAGACGAAGAGTTTTCAGGCACCAGGCCGGTCGAGGAGCGGCATCGGGTCGACGAGGTGCGCCTCGACGGCTGGCTGCGTGAAAACGTCGAGGGTTATCAGGGACCGCTGACCGTCCTGCAATTCAAGGGCGGTCAGTCGAATCCGACCTATCGGCTCGATACCCCCGGTCGCTCCTATGTGATGCGCCGCAGGCCGTTCGGAAAGCTGCTGCCGTCGGCGCATGCGGTTGATCGCGAATTCCGGGTGATCGCAGCACTCGGCAAGCAGGGCTTTCCGGTTGCGAAGGCCTATGCGCTGTGCACCGACGACAGCGTGATCGGTGCGGCGTTCTACATCATGTCGATGGAAGAGGGCCGGGTGTTCTGGGATCCCTCTTTGCCGAGCCAGACGCCGGAGGCGCGCCGCAAGATTTTCACTAGCAAGATCGAGACGCTGGCGAAGCTTCATATGTTCGATCCGCAGGCGATCGGGCTTGGCGATTTCGGCAAGCCCGGCAATTATTTTGCGCGGCAGGTCGATCGCTGGACCAAGCAATACCGGGCATCCGAAACCCAATACATTCCCGAATTCGAGAAGCTCGCCGAATGGCTGCCGAAAACCGTGCCGCAGCAGCAGCGGGTTTCGATCGTCCACGGCGACTACCGCCTCGACAACATGATTTTTCACGCCACCGAGCCGCGGGTTCAGGCGGTGCTGGACTGGGAACTGTCGACGCTCGGCGATCCGATGGCGGATTTCACCTATCTGTTGATGCAGTGGACCATGCCCGGGCTCGTCAATGTCGACCTCAAGGCGCTGAATATTCCGAGCATGGATGAAGCCGCACAGATCTATTGCAACGTCACCGGCAGCGCGGTTCCCGACCTCAACTGGTATTTTTCGTACAATCTGTTCCGGCTCGCGGGCATCACCCAGGGCATCGCCGGCCGCGTTCGCGACGGCACCGCGGCGAATGCCAAGGCGATGGAGTCCGCCGCGCGCACCGTGCCGCTGTCAAAGGCCTCGTGGGAATACGCGCAGAAGGCGGGCGCGGTGTAGCCGTGTCCCGGACGCGGTGCAGCGTCGCTTGACGGTGCGCCGCAGGGCCGGGACCTACGCGAAGTGAGAACAAGAAATCAGAACAAAGAAGTCAGAACGCGATGGACCCCGGATCCGCAGCGCGGCGTTGCACGCTGCGCTGCATCCGGGGCACGACGTTCTCGTTCGAGCGGGCTGCTCCACCAGTTCTGCAAACCGTTCTGCCTGACGGGCAAATCGCGCAGTTGTCTGTCCAGTCCCTTCCGCAAAAATATTCCGGTTCACTTCAGACCCAAATCACTTCTACATCCATTGTTATCCCGGCCCACACAGAGGGGCGTTTCGCGATCGTCACGGACGTTGGGCAGGGGATGCGATGGACGCGGCAATGTCAAAGGACGAATGACGTTGCGCGCGGACGGCGAAGTCGTGTGGTCCTGACGCCCCGACGCTGGCGTCAAGTTCGTGATGATGCTTCGCATCACACGGATGATGGTGGCAAGAAAGCCCGGTCACCAGGGAGAGCCCGAAATAAGCCGTAAAACCATTGCGCAGGGAAGGCCGGTGTGCCGGTGAACCTGTGGTGACTAACGCGTGTGCTTACTACACTTCGCGCACGCGGCTGCGGGTGCAACCGGCACCCGGCTTTCCCTGCGCCCTCTGATTTCAAGGCGAAGGATTTTGCATAGCTCGGGCGTATCGCGCCGTGAGATCGAGGAGGCGTGTTTGAAGTTGGAGCGACGTCATTGCGAGGAGCATTTGCGACGAAGCAATCCAGTCTTTCTTCGCGGCTACATGGATTGCTTCGCTCGCTCGCAATGACGGGGACGACCAGCGAGTGCCCCCATCAAACTCAAATCGGCTTGCCCGCATAGGGCATCGAGGCGGTGAGGCCGCCGTCGACCGGGATCGCCTGGCCGTTGACGTAGGAAGCGTCGTCGCTGGCGAGGAACAATCCCATCGCCGCCAGTTCGTGCGGCTGTCCGGCGCGCTTCAAGGGATTGAGCTGGCCGATCTTGCCGTCGGTGCCGCGCTCTTTGGCGTTGTCGAAGATCGGCTTGGTCATCCCGGTTTCGATCAGGCCGGGACACACCGCATTGATCCGCACGCCGGTGCCGGACAGCGAATAGGCGGTGGTCTGCACCAGGCTGATGACGCCGGCCTTGCTCGCCGCATAGGGATGACCGCTGGCGCCGGCCTTCAGGCCCGCCACCGACGCGGTGCAGACGATCGAACCGGATTTCTGCTTGATCATGTGCGGCATCGCGTATTTGACCGCGAGGAACGGGCCGATCAGATTGATGCGCAGGATTTCCTGCCAGTGCTCCACGGTTTGTTCCGGCAGCGGCACCAGCCCGCCGCTGATGCCGGCATTGGCCCAGATCGCGTCGAGCCGCCCATAGGCGGACACCGCCTTGTCGATGAAGGCCATCACGTCCTTTTCCGAACCGGCATCGGCCATCACGGCTTCCGCGGTACCGCCGGCCTTGCGCACCTGCTCGACGGTTTCCTTGACGCCTTCAGCGCGGTCGACCGCGATCAGTCTGGCGCCTTCCCTGGTGAACAGCAGCGATGCCGCGCGGCCGATGCCGCTGCCGGCGCCGGTGATGATGACGGATTTGCCTTCGAGGCGGCCCATGAATTTTCTCCCTGATCGTTTATGCCGGCCGGCGCTTGCCGCACCACGGAATTTCAAACAAGATTTCAAACGCCCAAATGATGTCAACACTCACGTCAACGCTAGAGCCTTTCCTTTGACGCGTTTTCTTGACGCGAACCGGTTTCCACTTCGCTGGAAAACGCTCTATTGAGACGATGCGTGCCTTGACGTACGACACGGCACACTATTGAAGGAGCTTTGCGATGTCCAACCAAGACCAATCGGCAGTCGTCGCAACGCGCTGGTGGTGGGTGCGCCATGCGCCGGTCCGCAGTGATGGCGGCAACATCTACGGCCAGAAGGATATCGCTTGCGATACCAGCGATCGTGAGGTGTTCGAGGCAGTCGCGAAAATTCTGCCGCGCACCGCGGTATGGTATGCGAGCAGCCTGATGCGCACGCACCAGACCGCAGACGCGATCTGGGCCGCCGGATTTCCAAAACCATCGGCGATGCCTCACGTGGCCGCCTTCGCCGAACAGCATCTCGGCGCATGGCAGGGCATGAATCGTGCGGCATTCCTCGCCAGCCGGCCGGTCGGCAGCCACTGGTTTGCCGATATCGACGTGCCCGCGCCCGGCGGTGAAAGCTTCATGGATCTCTACAATCGCGTGCGGGGCGCGATCGAGCGGATCAATACCGAACAGGCGGGCGGCGACGTCATCGCGGTCGCGCATGGCGGCACCATCAAGGCGGCGATCGGCCTTGCGCTCGGCGGCGAGCCGGCCAAGGGGCTTGCCTTCGACATCGACAATTGCTCGGTGACGCGGCTCGATCATTACGCAAGCGCCGGCCACACAAGCTGGCGGCTTCCGATGGTCAACCAGCAGCCCTGGATCGCGGATGCCCGGCATGCCGCCATGCACCAGCCGGCAGGTCCCGAGATCGTGCCGGAAACCAAGCTCGCCTGAAGCGCTGTTGTCTCGTGCCATGAACGCTGCTTAGCTCAAAATCGAAATCACAAACGTTAATCTGGGAGAAACGCATGACCTTGTTTGACATGACCGGAAAAGTCGCCGTTGTCACCGGCTCCTCGCGCGGCATCGGCCGCGCCATCGCCGAAAGGATGGCCGAGCACGGCGCCAGGGTGGTGATCTCGTCGCGCAAGCAGCAGGCCTGCGACGCGGTGGCGAAGGCGATCAACGACAAGGCCGGCAAACAGGTGGCGCTGGCGGTGGCCGCGAACATCTCGACCAAGGACGATCTGAAAAATCTCACCGAGGAAACCAACCGCGTGTTCGGCACGATCGACACCCTGGTCTGCAATGCCGCGTCGAATCCCTATTATGGCCCCCAGGCGGGAATTTCCGACGACCAGTTCCGCAAGATCCTCGACAACAACATCGTCGCAAATCACTGGCTGATCAGCCTGGTGGTGCCGCAGATGATCGCGCGCAAGGACGGCTCAATCACCATCATCTCGTCGATCGGCGGCCTCAAGGGTTCGACGGTGCTCGGCGCCTATGCGATCTCAAAGGCCGCCGACATGCAGCTGGCGCGCAACCTGGCCTGCGAATATGGCCCGCACAATGTCCGCGTCAACTGCATCGCGCCGGGCCTGATCAAGACCGACTTTGCCAAGGCGTTGTGGGACAATCCGGAGACGCTGAAGGCCTCCACCGCGCGCTCGCCGCTGCTGCGGATCGGCGAGCCCGACGAAATCGCCGGTGCGGCGGTGTTTCTGGCCTCGGCGGCGGGAAGTTTCACGACCGGGCAAACCATCGTC
>JAJYAH010000514.1 GCA_021779635.1 Pseudomonadota bacterium
AATTGCGCGAACAGGGCCTGCAAATTGATCGACATGGTGCTCTCAACTCTAACCGTATGGAAAATGCGACCCAGCAGCGCCAGCTTGCCGGGTCACCGGTTTTACTTCTTCAGAAACGGACATGTGCTCTTGTCCAGCGGCGTGAAGGCCTGATCGCCGGGAACCGTTCCGACCAGCTTGTAGAAGTCCCAGGCCGACTTCGATTCCGACGGTTTCTTCACCTCGAACAGATAGGCGGAATGAATGGTCCGGCCGTTGGGCTGGATCGACCCCTTGCCGAACAGCGGATCGTCCGTCGGCATTTCCTTCATCTTGGCGACGACCTTGGCGCCGTCATGCGGGTTGCCGCCGAGCGCTTCCAGCGCCTTGAAATAATGCATTAGCCCGGCATAAACGCCGGCTTGAACCATGCTCGGAGGCGCGCCGTTCTTCATGCGCGCCGCGAATTTCTTGGAAAACGCTCGAGTCTCGTCGTTCATGTCCCAATAGAAGGTTTCGGTCAAGCTGAGCTCCTGCGCGGTTTCCAGGCCGATCGCCTTGACGTCGGTGATAAACAGCAGAAGGGCGGCGAGTTTTTGGCCGCCCTTGGTGATGCCGAATTCGGCCGCTTGCTTGATCGAGTTGGTGGTATCCCCGCCGGCATTGGCGAGGCCGATGACTTTCGCCTTGGAGGACTGCGCCTGCAACAGGAACGAGGAGAAATCGGAGGTGTTCAGCGGGTGCTTGACTGTGCCAACGACCTTGCCACCGTTCGCCGTAATCACCGCGGTGGTGTCACGCTCGAGGGCGGCACCAAAGGCGTAGTCGGCGGTGAGAAAGAACCAGGTATCGCCGCCGGCCTTGACCATCGCCTGGCCGGTCGAGTGGGCGAGCATGTAGGTATCGTAGGTCCAGTGCACGGTGTTGGGCGAGCACTGCGCGTTGGTCAGATCCGAAGTTGCCGCCCCCGAATTGATATAGACGCCGTTCTTTTCCTTGACGATGTTGTTGACGGCAAGCGCGACGCCGGAGTTGGGTACATCGACGATGGCGTCGACCTTGTCGACATCGAACCACTGCCGCGCAAGATTGGAGCCGATGTCCGGTTTGTTCTGGTGATCGCCGGAGATGATGTCGATCTTCCAGCCCTTCGACGTCAAACCGGAATCCTCGGCCGCCATCTGCGCCGCCAGCGTGGAGCCCGGCCCGCCGAGATCGGCGTACAGTCCGGATTGATCGCTCAGCGCGCCGATCTTGACCGTCTTGTCCTGCGCGGAGGCGATGCTTGCCGTCGCGAGCACAAGCGCTGTGCCCAGAAGCAGCGCGGAAATTCTATTCTTCATCTTGGTATCCTCCCTGGAGTTCTCTTGTCGCGGCGTCAGACGCCGAGATAGGTGTGAAGCTTGTCCATGTTGGCCTGCAGGTCCGAATTGGCGAAGCCATCGATGATCTTGCCGTGCTCGACGATGTAATAGCGATCCGCAACGGTCGCGGCGAAGCGGAAGTTCTGCTCGACCAGCAGAATGGTAAAACCTTCAGATTTCAGCCGCGCGATGGTGTGGCCGATCTGCTGGATGATGACCGGCGCCAGACCCTCGGTCGGCTCGTCGAGCATCAGGAACCGGGCGCCGGTGCGCAGGATTCGCGCGATCGCCAGCATCTGCTGCTCGCCACCAGACAGTTTGGTGCCCTGGCTGTTGAGCCGCTCCTTGAGATTGGGAAACAGCTGGAAGGTCTGCTCCAGCGACAGTCCGCCGCTGCGGATCGTTGGCGGCAGCAGCAGGTTCTCGCGAACGTCGAGGCTGGCGAAGATGCCACGTTCTTCGGGACAGAACGCGATCCCAAGCCGCGCGATCTTATCGGAAGGCGCGCACGAAATATCCTTGCCATCGAACTGGATCGAGCCGGTGCGCTTGCCGATGATGCCCATCACCGATTTCAGCGTCGTAGTTTTTCCGGCGCCGTTGCGGCCCAGCAGCGTCACCACCTCGCCGGCCCGGACATTGAAATCGATGCCGTGAAGGATATGGGATTCGCCATACCAGGCTTCGAGATTCTGGACCGTCAGCACCGGATTACCCGCAGGAGACGATTTCGCCGAACTTGTCGCCGCGGAATCGGCCATCTTCACCTCAACCATGACCTGCCCCCAAATAGGCTTCCTTGACCCGCTCATCCATGGTCAGGTCGGCGTAGTTGCCCTCGGCGAGTACGTTGCCGCGCGTCAACACGGTGATGATGTCAGAGAGATTGGCCACTACGCTGAGATTGTGCTCGACCATCAGGATCGTGTACTTCGTCGAAATCCGCTTGATCAATGCTGCGATCTTGTCGATGTCCTCATGGCCCATGCCCGCCATCGGCTCGTCCAGCAGCATCATTTCCGGATCGAGCGCCAGCGTCGTGGCAATTTCGAGCGCGCGTTTGCGCCCGTAGGGCATCTCCACCGCCGGCGTCATGGCAAATTCACTGAGGCCCACGTCGTCCAGCAACTCGTGGGCGCGGTCGTTGAAGCGGTCGAGGACCGATTTGGATCGCCAGAAATCGAACGAGTGACCATGCTGGCGCTGCAACGCGACCCGGACATTTTCCAGTGCGGTGAGATGCGGAAACACTGCCGAGATCTGGAACGAGCGTACCAGCCCCAGCCGCGCCACATCGGCCGGCGCCATCGCGGTGATATCCTGTCCCTTGTACAGGATTTGTCCGGCTGAGGGCCTCAGGAATTTGGTCAACAGATTGAAGCACGTCGTCTTGCCGGCCCCGTTGGGACCGATCAAGGCGTGAATGCTTCCACGGCGGACCCGCAGATTGACGTCGCGTACGGCGAAGAACCCAGCGAATTCCTTGGTCAATCCGTGGGTTTCAAGAATGAATTCATCGGCCAAGCAAATTTATCCGTTTGGCTAAAACTATCAACGATGTGAATAAGCATGATCGGTTAGCTTGGTCCGTGTCAACCTTGGTTGACTAAAGGGCTGATCGCAGGTCACGCTTATGCTGCGTCGTTCGTATCGCTCAGCGATGAGCTCGAAGAGTACGCTGGTTTCAGCCTGGTCTTTGCGGACGTAACCTGGATTGTCGAGCATGAGGGCGTCGCAGCGATCAAGCTTTGTGATCGTTGCAGGCAAGACCGGGTCGCGGTGGGCCGCCTGAAGGTTCTGGACCATGTCGGTTGTACGGGAGAAGAGAACGCGCTCGCAGCTTTCGATCAGCGCGGCGGCGATAGCAACAGCGGGATGAGTATTGCCGCTTCCGCGACGTTCGCGCGGGAGGTTTCGATGGCGCCGACCTTAGGAGCATTGCGCGAGGGGTAGGAGTGGATGTGGCACCGGTCTGACGCCATTTCGGACCAAAGCTGAAGCTGTGGAAGGTCGCCAGAGGCGCTCCAGCAGCTCCAGCGCATAATCGCAAAGAATTTGCCCAAGTCGGGAATCGATCGCCATGGTCTCTGTACGCTTTCGATAAGAGCCCGAGTACGATGGCTGTTGACAGATAGTTAGTTCGTCCGTTACTCACTTAACGAACGTTCAGTTAGGGTTCGGAATGTCAGGAAAAATGTCAGTAAATGGTACTCAGGGGGCCATTCTGGATGCTGCATCCCGTCTTTTTGCGTCGAAAGGATATGACGCGGTCTCTATGAGAGATGTCGCCGCGGAGGTCGGCGTCACGCCGGCGAACCTCTATCACCACTTCAAGGACAAGGAGCATTTGGTTCGCGAGGCGCTGACCCATGTCTTCGCCGAAAAGATATCGCCCATGGAGTCAGTCCTTCGCGAGCCGAAGTCGCCCGAAGAGAAGTTTGAGGCGTTCGTGGCCTGGTTAGTCCACCTGCTTATGGATGACGAAGTTTTCTCACGCCTGCTAATCCGCGAATTGCTCGACGGGGATGGCGACCACCTGGAATACCTGGCGAAAACCGTTCTGAAGCGGCCATTCGCCCTCGTCACCAATGTAACGACCGAATACGGAACCCGCGCCCATCCAGTCCTGTCCTCCGTGTCGGTCGTCGGCGTGATTCTTGGCCATGTCCTATTGTCGCGGGTCCTGCCTCACCTTCCCGGCGGGCGGGCTGAATATGCGGACCCCACCGTTATCACCCGCCATGTCCTTGGAGTGTTGCGCCATGCGTTCAAGGACGAATCAAATGGAAAGAGCGCCTGACATGGTAGGATATGAGCGCGCTGCGTCGCTCTTACTTCTGGTCGTGCTGTCTGCCTGCAAGGACAGCGAAGCGAAGCCGAGAACCGATCTGCTGCAGCTTCGGTTGCCGGTCGCGCAGGTCCGGATCGCCGACATTCCCGAGGTCCAAAGCGTTCCCGGCACAGTCGTGTCCGACGCCCGGATCGAGTTGTCATCGCGGGTCGTCGGCTTCATCCAGAGCCTGGACGTCCGCGAAGGGCGGCGCGTCGCCAAAGGTGATGTGCTGGTGCGGATCGACCCTAACGACATCGACGAGGCCATGCGTCAGGCGCAGGCCGGTGTCGCCATGGCCCGTGACGATCTGAGCGACGCCGAACACGATGTGGAGAAATATACCGGCTTAGTCGAGCGCGGGGCGGCGACTGCGGAGGTGCTCCGCAAGGCCAAGGTCCGGCGTGACATTGCTCGGTCCGCCGTGGCCAGGGCCGAGGCCGCGTTTTCGGCCGCACAGGCTCAACGGGCTTACGCGAATGTCGTAAGCCCGGTGGACGGTATTGTCGTGGCACTCCAAAAGCACAGCGGCGATATGGCCACCGCCGGGGCTCCAATCCTCACCGTCGAGTCCCGAGAGGTGCTGCTGTTCAGAATATTCGTATCAGAGGGCAATCTGGGACGGATCAAGCCAGACATGGCCGTCACGGTTCGCATCGACGCCCTGGCGGGGCGTGAGGTCCAGGGAACGGTGCAGCGCATTGTACCATCAGGCGATCCCGTTACGCGACGCTATGAGGTGATGGTCGCCTTGCCGCCGGACCCAGCGCTTCTGCCGGGCATGTTCGGCCGTGCGGAGATTGTCCTCGGGACTACGCCCGCTCCGGTCGTTCCCCGAGATTCCATGGTGCAGCGGGGGGGCCTCGATGGCGTCTTCGTGGTCGGCAAGGACAACACCATCCGATTCCGCTGGCTGCGGACGGGCCGCGAGTGGAACAGCCTCGTCGAGGTAACATCGGGACTTTTGGGCGGGGAGGCCATCCTCGCCCGTTCGGACGACAATGTCAGGGACGGCGCGGCCATCCTGGCTGAGGATGGCAAGAATGACTGACGCTCCAGCGAACCTCGCCGGCCGGCTGGCCAGGACCTTCATCACCTCTAAGCTTACCATCGTCTTCATCCTTAGCGTCACTCTGTTGGGCGTGCTGGCGATCATGACGACGTCTCGGGAAGAGAACCCCCAGATCCTGGTGCCCGGTGCGTTAGTCTCCGTCGTTCTTCCGGGCGCATCAGCAGCGGAGGTGGAGGAGCTTATTGTCACCCCTCTTGAAGGCATTCTCAGTGAGATGACGGGAGTTGATCACTCCTATGGAGTTGCCCAAAACTCCCTTGGTCTCGTCCAGGTACAGTTCAAGGTCGGACAGTCCAAGGTAGAATCGCTGGTCAAGCTTTACGACCGGGTGACATCGAACCGCAATCGCCTACCCGCCAATGC
>JAJYAH010000515.1 GCA_021779635.1 Pseudomonadota bacterium
GCGCGGTCGGCGCTGTAATCCGTATGAAAAATCCCGGCTTGACGGAATAGCATGATCCTAGACCCTCTCGATGTCGTGGCGACCGAAAAGTCCGTGCGGTCGGATCAAGATGGTCAGGATCAGCATCGCCGCATCGACAAGATCGCGACTCGCGCCACCCACCAGGGGATCGAGAACGCTGGATGCAATTCCCTCGACGACGCCGAGCAGGACGCCGGCGAGCAACGCGCCTCCTATACTGTCCAGTCCGCCCAAAACGGCTACGGTCACGCCCTTGAGCAGCAGTTGCGCGAGCGATTGATCGACGCCCTGTATCGAACTCCAGAGCACACCGGCAATCGTCGCGACCACCGCCGACATGGCCCAAGACAGCGCGACGCCGCGCTCGACCGAAATGCCGACCGACCAGGCTGCCGTATAATCATCGGAAATCGCACGCAAAACCACACCCATCCGGGTCCGGAAGAACATCACGAAAAATCCGAACATCGCAATTGCGACCACGGCTCCAAAAGCGTAAGCGCGGTTGATCAACAATGGACCAAGAAAAAGCGGGGCATCGCTGATGCCCAGATTCATGGGTCGCGTGGTACCGCCCCAAATGGTCATCGAGCCGGCTCGCAGGAAAATCTCCAGGCCAAGCGTCATCATCAGGATCATGATGATGGGGCGGCCGGCGAGGCGCCGCAGCGCCACCCGTTCGATGGCCAATCCGATGATAAACATTGTTATGATCGCCAGCGAAATCGCGGCCCAGATCGGTGCGCCCGCGCTGTTGGCGAATGCAAGCACGACATAAGCGGCCAGCATCGTCATCGAGCCCTGAGCAAGATTAGGCACCGATGACGATTTGTAGATCAGGACGATTCCCATCGCGACCAGTGAATACATCAAGCCAATAAGCGAGCCGTTGGCAGCGGATTCCAACAATGATATCGCGTCCATGCGTCAGGCCTCCTGTACCGACAGCGTGCGTTCGATGACGCCGACTTCGCCTGACTCGTAGCTGACCTTTGCTTTCATCAGCACTGTGTTTTGATGCCCGTAGATGGCGTCGATGATCGGTTTGTAGCGTTCCTCCACGACGTTGCGGCGGATTTTCCGGGTTCTGGTGATTTCGCCGTCGTCGGCATCGAATTCCTTGTGCAGGCAGACGAATTTCCGCAACTGCAATCCGTGCGGCAGTGCACTGTTAACGTGCTTCACCGCGGCGGCGATCAGGGCGATGACCTGCGGCTTCTGCGACAGGTCGGCATAGGAGATGTAGGAAATGCCGCGCAGTTCGGCCCAAAGGCCGACAGCTTCCTTGTCGATGCAAATGATGGCTGACAGCGTATCGCGGCCGCTTCCGAGTACCGCAGCATCCTTGATGTACGGACTGAACTTGAGCCGGTTCTCAATATAGTTGGGAATATAGCGCTCGCCCTTCGCAGTGTGCACGACGTCCGACAGGCGCCCCAGCACCACGAGGTGCCCGTCAGGTTCGAGGTAACCTGCATCTCCGGTGTGTAACCAGCCGTCTTCGAGGCTTTCGCGCGTGGCCTCGTCCTGTTTGAAATATCCGCTGAACACGCTGCCCGAGCGGACCAGGATTTCGCCGGCGTCGCTTATCCGGATATCGACGCCCGGCAGGGGACGTCCGACGGTGTGGAGCCTTACCTCGTTGAGATCCTGGATGGCATTGTAGGCACTGGTTTCAGTCTGACCATAGAGTTGGCGCAGTTTGATGCCGAGCGCGCGGTAAAAGACGAACGTATCTTCGCCCATCGCTTCACCGCCGGTGAAGGCGCCACGCAGCCGGGTCAGGCCGAATTGATCCTTGATCGGTCCATAGACCAGCCATTCGCCAAGAGGGTTCAACAACCGCTGCGTGAAGGTCGGCTGATTGCCTTCGAGCTTGCGCTTTTCGGCTGAAATGGCCGACGCCATGAAGAATTCGTAGACCCGCTTCTTCAGCCACGAGGAGTCTTCCATTCGCACCTGGATGGTGGTCAACAGGTTGTCCCAGCTGCGCGGCGCGGCCAGATAGAATGTCGGCGCAATCTCCCGCAGGTTTTGCAGCACGGTCTCCTGCCGCTCCGGAATATTGATCGTAAAGTGCAGTGCGATTCCGGCACCCATCGTCACCGCGAAGTCGCCGACCCAGGCCATCGGTAGATAGGCCAGAATGCTCTCGCCGAACTGGAACGCCCCGCCTCGATAGGCATTTCGAACGCCGGCCAGCAGGTTGCGGTGCGACAGCACCACCCCCTTGGGCTTGCCGGTGCTCCCGGAGGAATGCACGAACACCGCCGGGCCCTCGGGCTGTGCGCGGGCGATCAACTCGTTTCGAAAGTCGGGATTGCGGGCGAGCCGCTCCGCGCCCTTTGCCTGAAGCGCGTCCCACGAGATCAGGCCCGGATTGGCATAGGCGGCCAGTCCACGCGGATCGTCGTAGATAATGTGTTCGATCGTCGCGCCTTGCTCGCGCAGATCGAGGATCTTATCGACTTGTTCCTGGTCTTCGGCCAGCGCGAAACGCGCGCCTGCCTCGTGAACGAAGTGGCGGATTTCATCGAGGGTTGCATCCGGAAACGCCGGCATTGCGTATCCGGCAAGCGCGCCGGCGGCCAGCATCCCGGCGTAAAGTCGAGGCCGGTTGTCGCCGAGCACCAGCATGACGTCGCCTGCCTTGAAAGCCAGTCCTTCAAGACCCGCGGCGCAGCAAAGTACGATATCAAACAGCTCCTGCCACGTCGTCTGCTTCCAGATGCCCTTGCTTTTCTCGCGCATCGCTACACGATCGGGAAAGACTTCGGCATTCCGCGCCAGCACACGGATCAGCGTGGTATCGGTTTCGAAATTCCAGGCCAAGGCCGATTCAGCGGGCGGCATGCGCGCCCCCGATGTAAGCCTCGACCACCCGTGGGTCGGCGACGACGTCGGCCGGCACGCCGCTGCCGATCATTTCGCCATAGTTCAACGCCAGCATGCGATCGCAAATGCCCGTGATGACGTCCATGTGGTGCTCGATCAGCAGCACGGTGACATTGCGCTCATCGCGTGCATCCAGAATGAACCGCGCCATATATTCCTTTTCTTCCTGGTTCATCCCGGCCATCGGTTCGTCGAGAATGAGGAAGCTGGGTTCGGCTGCAAGGGCCCGCGCCAATTCGACGCGCTTCTTCAGGCCGATCGGAATTCCGTCGACCAGTTCGTCACGCACGCTTTCGAGCTGCAGAAAATCGATCACGTCTTCGACCGCAGCGCGGTTTAACGTCTCGTCGCTGCGGGCAAGCCACCAATAGAGCGCCGTACGTCCTACACTGGGTTTCATGTGAATGTGACGGCCCAGCAGGATGTTATCGAGCACGCTCATACCATTGAAGAGCGCCAGGTTCTGGAAGGTGCGGGCAACTCCCAACGTCGCGACATAGTGTGGCGCCAAGCCCGTGATGTCGCGGCCGTTCAGCAGAATGCGCCCGCGCTGCGGCGGATAAAATCCAGTGATAGCGTTGGTGAGGGTGGTCTTGCCGCATCCGTTGGGGCCGACAAGGCCGAATATCTCGCCGCGCTCGATGCACATATCGATTCCGTTCAGCGCGACAATGCCGCTAAAGCGTCGCTCGACAGACCGGCATTCGAGTACTGGGGCGTCGCCGCCGCGATCCTTGAGGGTCAACTTGAATCCCGTTTGAAGGTCAATCTGTTAAGAACACTTGCAGTTTCCAAATCTAACGCCTGTTAGGCATTTGGGCAACTGAAGAGTGTGGTGCGGTGCAATTGGCCAAACGATCGTACACGCCTCATTGCGCGAGATATGCGCCCCGCCCACTGGCTAAGAGAACCTGGCTGGTATCGGTCACGCGTACGTCGGCAGTGCTTATCCGGCGCCCCAGTTTAACCACCATGCCGCAAGCGAGAACTGTCCCGCGGGTGGCCGGCCGATGAAAATCGACCCGAAGATCTGCCGTAGCACTTACAATACCTCCGGCAGCGCGAACGGCGTAAAGGCCCGTTAAATCGATCAGGGCTGCCAAGATTCCACCGTGAGTTGCTTCGATTTTGGTATTTGAGACAAACTCCTCGCGCCAAGGCAGAGAAATTTCGATCTGTTCACGAGCGACCATGACCGCTTTCAACCCCAGCCACCGGTGGAACGGCGAAATCATCAACGCCTTTTGAAATTCAGCAATAGTCTCTTCGTTGCAGGATCTAATCTCATTCACTCGTTCGCTCCTATGTATATTCTTTCAGCAATCAGGCACTGATCTGTCACTAGCTGCGGTCATTGGTTCATTCCTTCGACAAAGCTGGCACAAAACGGGTCGACTTCGATTGCGGGGCTAATCGTCGCGTGTATCGCCATTACGTTGTGATATCTGCGATTCTCGAAAGAAGCCGATAACCGCTTCGGTAAAGGCATCATTTCGATCGCCAACGACCATATGACCTGCGCCGGCAATATCGGTGTACGCAGAGTGGGGAGCAAGTCGAAGAAATTCTTGCGCAGCATCCACGCTTACCAAATTGCTTGATCCTCCACGTATCAGGTGAATCGGCAGCTTAAGTGTTTTGGCGGCGTCGGTCAGTCGGGTTTCGGACTGGCCCGCTTTGTCATTTTTCACGGAAGTTATGAAGCGTGGATCCCAATGCCAGCGAAGACGTCCGTCATCGCATCGTCTCAAATAGCGGTCGAGGCTCTCCGAGCCTTTCCGCCGCTGACGATTTGGCAAATAGTTGGCGATCGCCTCGGCGGCTTCATCGGGCGAAGCGAAGCCGTCCGCCAAATGTGCCCTCATGAAATCCAGGACGTGCGCAACGCCGACCGGCTCCATATTTGGTGTAATATCTACAAGCGTAAGCGAAGTGAAGGATCCTGAGCGAAGTTCACCTTCGGCTATCAAGCCCGCCAGACCGCCGAGGGAAGCGCCGACGAGAGCTGGTTTCTCGTTCAGTTGATCAGACATCGCAAGGAGATCCATCGCAAAGTCGTCGAGTTGGTAAGAGCCCGATGGCGACCATGCGCTTTCCCCGTGGCCACGCAGATCCATCGCAATTGCACTATATCCTGCCTGCATCAAGGCCCGTGCAGTTCGAGTCCACGCCAAGCGGGTCTGGCCCCCTCCATGCGCCAGCAAAATCGGCGAACCCTCACCAAACACGTCGGCTACAATCGCGTGTCCCTGAGCCCCGCAAAAAATCTTCTGTTTTTCACTTGCGTCCTCAACTATCGTCACGCCGCCCAAGTTGTTCCTTATTGAAACGGCACCCCGAAATAACGCCCAACACCTGGCGATCGCCAAGGCCTCTCTAAGAGTTTTCGAATTTGACTGCGGCGCGATCGATTTCGCCTTTGTCGGTCTTCGGCAGTTGATCGACGAAAACAATGTGCTTTGGCTTCTTGTAGCGTGCGATCTGTCCGGCGACGAAGTCGATGAGCTCGTCGGCGGTGACATTCGCGCCAGTTCGGCGCACGCAAATCGCTTTGATGGCTTCGCTCCACTGGGGATCTGGCACGCCGATAACCACGACGTCGGCGATATCCGGATGTTGGCGAATCGCGTTTTCGACTTCGGCCGGATAGACGTTCTCGCCACCCGTCTTGATCAGCTCTTTCTCCGGAGC
>JAJYAH010000516.1 GCA_021779635.1 Pseudomonadota bacterium
CGGTACCGCGATCACCGATTTCGAGGCGGGTTTTGCGACTTTTAGCGGCTGCAAGTACGGCGTTGCCGTAACGAGTGGAACCACTGCGTTGCATCTCGCCGTCGCGGCCCTCGACCTGAAGCCGGGCGACGAGGTTCTGCTATCTTCGAGCACCAATATCGCCACCGCGCTCGCGATCATCTACGCAAATGCCGTCCCTATTCCGGTCGATTCGGAGCGCGAGACTTGGAACCTCGACCTCGATCTGATCGAAGGCCTGATCACGCCGCGCACGCGCGCCATCATTCCCGTGCATTTATTCGGGCACCCGGTCGATATGGATCGGTTGAACCAGATCGCCAAAAAGCACGATCTTGTGGTGATCGAGGATTGCGCCGAGGCGCATGGTGCGAAGTGCCGCGGTCGCGTCGTCGGTAGCTTCGGCGACATGAACTGCTTCAGCTTCTACGCCAACAAGGTGATCACGACCGGCGAGGGCGGCATGGTGACGACCAACGATGCGGCGCTGGCGGAGCGCTTGCGGCTGTTGCGCAATCTAGCCTTCACTCAGCCGCGTTACTGGCATGAGCGTGCCGGATTCAATTTCCGCATGACTGGATTCCAGGCGGCCTTCGGTGTTGCCCAGCTTAAAAAAATCGATGCGATCATCGAAAAGAAACGCGGCGTGGCGCAAGGGTATACGCGAGCCTTGGCCGGCGTGCCCGGGCTGCAATTGCCCACCGAGAAGGATTGGGCATTCAACGTCTACTGGATGTATGCGCTCACCGTCGGGCCCGACTACCCGCTGTCACGCAACCAGCTCGCCGCACATTTGAAGGCACGCGGCATCGATACTCGCACGTTCTTCTGCCCGATGAATCAGCAGCCTTGTCTCAGGGAGCGGCCGGGATATCGCGAGGTGGCGTGTCCCGTTGCGGACGAGATCTGGGAAACCGGCCTCTATTTGCCATCGAGCACCACGCTGACGGACGATCAGATTGCGACCGTCTGCGACGAAATTGCCCGCGCCGCGGCAACAAGGGCGTGATTGGAGCAGGCGGGATGGGGATCTACGATGGCCGTCATGCCGAACTCTATGATCTTTTCTACGGTACAAAGCCATACGCGGCCGAATCCGGGCATCTGCACGGCCTGTTGCAACGGCTCGGCGGGCAGCCGGTACGTCGCGTTCTGGATATCGCCTGCGGTACCGGCAGCCACGCGATCGAGCTCGAGCGGCTTGGTTACGATGTCACGGGCAGCGACATCTCCGAGGACATGCTGGTCCGGGCGAGGGAAAAGGCGCACGAGGCCGGCTTAAAGGTGCGTTTCGAACAACAGGACATGCGGACGCTCGACGTTGCCGCAGGGCCGTTTGATGCCGTGCTCTGCCTGTTCGACGCGATCGGTCATGTCCAGACAACGTCTGCGATCAAACAGACGTTCGGCGCCGTGCATCGCCATCTCAGGCAGGGCGGACTGTTCGTCCTGGAATTCTGGCATGCGGCCGCCATGGCGGGCCGGCACGATCCGCAGCGCGTGCGCAAGTTTGCGACCGCGCAAGGAGAAATCCTGCGGCTCTCTCAGACGACAGTCGATCTGGCGTCGCAATGCGCCACCGTCGAGCATGCCATCTATGATCTGCGTACGGACGGCACGTACCGGACCGCGGTCGAACGGCAGGTCAACAGATTCTTCTCGCTGCCGGAGATGAGTACGCTGCTTGATGATTGCAGCTTCGACGTGCTCAAATCGTATTCCGGCTATTCGTCCGACGAGACTCTCACGCCGGATAGCTGGCACATCGTGCTGGTCGCGCGGCGGAGAGCCTAAGCGATGCGCGTCGGGATTTTGCTCGGCGATAGCGACCCCACGGCAGGCGGCGGCTACACCTTTCAAAAAGAGGTGTTCGAGGCCCTGCTTGCGATCGGGGCACAGGCGCGGCACTCCTTCGTCTTCCTGTGCCATCCAGATGCCGCGGCGAAGCTGCTGCCGTCCAAACCGCTGCCGAATGCCGAAGTGGTTGCGCTCGATGTTCCGGTCGCCGCGCAACGGAGCGTCTTGTTCGGTCGAAGCTGGCCAGCTCCGAGGGTGCGATCGCTGGACGAGCAGCTTCAGGCCGCGGGCGTCGATTTCGTCTGGCAGCTCAGCGCGCCCGGGCAGGTCCTGGAGGTGCCCTACATGGTCGTAGTCTGGGACCTGCAGCACCGCCTGCAGCCCTGGTTTCCGGAGGTCTCCGCCGATGGCAACTGGCAGCATCGCGAGAACCTCTACAGTGCAGTGCTGGGCCGGGCTGCGGCCGTTATCGTCGGCACCGAGGTCGGCCAGCGCGAGGTCGAGCGCTTCTTCCGCGTCGATCCCTCGCGGATCTTGATCTTGCCGCATCCGACGCCGCGTTTTGACGACGTGCAGGCCACACGTCCGGTCCGCGAGAAGTATGGAATCGCGGGGGATTACCTGTTCTATCCCGCCCAGTTCTGGGCTCACAAGAACCACGTCAATCTTCTGCTGGGGCTCGAATTGCTCGAGCGTCGCTTCGACAAGCCGCTGAACATCGTCTTTGTCGGCGCCGATCACGGCAACCTTCCACACGTGAGGGCGACTGCGGAGCGGGTTGGCCTTGCGGCGCGCGTGCACTTTCTCGGCTTCATCCCGCGTGAAGACCTGATCGATCTCTACAGGCAGGCTTTCGCGTTGTCGTACGTGACCTTCTTCGGACCTGAAAATTTGCCGCCGCTCGAAGCCTTTGCCCTGGGCTGTCCGGTCATTGCGTCGGACGTGTCCGGCGCGCGCGAGCAGCTTAGGGACGCCGTGCTGTTCGTCGACCCGACGTCGCCCGAACAGATCGCCGAAGCGGTGATGCAACTCGCAAACGAAAATGGCCTTCGCGAGAAACTGATCGACGCCGGCAAGAAGATTGCGCAGGCCCGCACGCCTCAAGGATTCGTCAAGGGCGCGCTGGCCTTCCTCGATCGCTTTGAAGCGGTTCGCCGCTGCTGGACCTGACGATGCAGACCGTTCGCCCTAAAGTTTCGATTGTACTAGGCACCTACAACAGGCTGGAATTCCTGCAAGCGACGATTGCCAGCGTGCGCGCCAGCCAGATCAGCGTTCCCTGCGAGATTATCGTTGTGGATGGTGGCTCTACTGATGGCACCATCAACTGGCTGACCGAACAGCGCGACATCATTTCCATCGTCCAGCATAATCGCGAGATGGTCGACGGAAAGTCCAGACGAAGGCGCAGCTGGGGATACTTTATGAACCTCGGATTCAAATGCGCCGAGGGCAGTTACGTCTGCATGATCAGCGACGATTCCGTGGTTCATCCCGATACGATCGCAAACGGTGCGCGTCACTTTGATCGCGAGCTCGCCAACGGCCGGCGCCTGGGAGGCGTCGCATTCTACTGGCGCTCGTGGCCGGAGGAGTCCAAATACCGGGTCGGTGCATCGCTCGGAAACCATCGGATGGTCAACCACGGGCTTTTCCTGCGCGAGGCGTTGGAGCGGGTCGGGTGGATCGACGATGCGCGCTACGATTTTTACTGCGCAGATAGCGACCTGGCGCTCAAGATCTGGAACGCGGGCTATGAGATCGTGGCTTGCCCAGATGCGCTGCTGGAACATTTTGAATGGGCCGATCCGAGCTTGCGGGAGCAAAACCTGTCCACTCTCAAGGTCGATTGGGACAAGTATACGGAGCGCTGGACGGGCATCTATTATGATCCGGCCAAGCCGATCATCGGAGATTGGACTTTTCTGGACGGCGTTCCGGTTCGAGCCGCCGAGCACCTGTTTCCGACGCGTGCAAAAGTGCCGCCGCCGGCGCCACCGCCGCCGATCTCGCTACCTGCGCGCGTGCGCAGACGAATTAAGCATGAATATAGCCGATTTTTTCCGCCCCAGCCCTCGAAGCCGTAGCTTGTGAGTATCCGTAATTCTCAAGCTGCTCCGGCACGGCGAGTTGTGATCCAGCTTCTTGGCCCATGTTTGGGGTGAACCAAGGTCTGAACGTCGGAGACGACAGCCTCCGGAAGCGTCCGAAGCAGATCGAGCATCGGTTTCTGTGCGTAGCGACTGTAGAAATATCCCGGCACCGCTTGAGAGCTCGTGCGGCCGTCCCGCGGGCCGTGATCCTGCAGGGCGACCTTCATGCCGTATTCCCCGGCCCAGTTCTTTTCGTCCTCGGATCGATCATAGGGAAAAAACTTGATCGCGTGGTCCGTGGCGTCCGAAAGGCCTTCAAAGAACATCAAATCCATGCGCCGACGGGCGAGGCGCCACATGGCGGCAATTGCATCCTCGAATTTTCCGATATGCTCAAGCATTGATGAATTATAAACCGCGTCGAACGACTGAGGTATGAGGATTGCGCTCTGCTCGATGGACAGATTGAGGAGCCGGATGTCGGAGAACTTCATCGCGCATGCCGCGATGGCGGTTTCACTGATGTCCATGCCTGCATAGTCGATGCCGCGTTTCCTAAATAATGGAACACAAAAACCGGGCCCGCAGGCGACTTCCCGCGCTGTCGAATTCGCGTCTGCACAAATATCGTCAATAATCTTCTGGTGAATGTCCCTGTGCATCGAACACATCGTTCCGTAATTGTTTTCCACGACGGCCAAGTCGCGTATCGAATAACGAAATGTCGACGGTAATGACGAGGGGGCGGCTTGATCCGGGGAGGCTTGCTGCCTTCCAAGTCGGCGCAAGGTGCGAAGCAAGTTCATCTGGACCTCTCAGGTTTGCACGTGGACAAAGACGATGGGGTGGCGTTGGTTGTCAACTGCTCTTAATCGTTCAATTGTACGACCGCCTTTTTGCTGATGATCTCAAAAATCTAGGACGAAGCGGGTGATATCGTGAAAGTCGTTATTCTCGCCGGCGGCATGGGCACCCGGATCGCGGAGGAGACGTCGGTACGTCCGAAGCCGATGATCGAGATCGGGGGGCGCCCGATCCTTTGGCACATTATGAAGATCTACGCGCACCACGGCTTGAACGATTTCGTGATCTGTCTTGGCTACAAAGGGTACATGATCAAAGAGTACTTCATGAATTTCGTGCTGCACCATTCCGACGTCACGATCGATGCCGGCAAGAACAGCATAACCTATCATCAAAGCTACGCCGAGCCGTGGACCATCACGCTGGTAGACACCGGCGAGGCGACGCTGACCGGCGGCCGGCTCAAGCGTGTGCGCAATTATCTCGATCCGAATGAACCGTTCTGCTTTACTTACGGCGACGGACTTTCGGACATCGACATCACGGCTTCGATCGCGTTTCATCGCAACCACGGCAAGCTGGCTACGGTCTCGGCGGTCCGGCCGCCGGGACGCTACGGCGCCCTGGAACTCGAGGGCGTCATGGTGAAATCGTTTGTCGAAAAGCCGCCGGGTGACAATGCCTTCATCAATGGCGGATTCTTCGTTCTCAACCCGCCTGCCATCGATCGCATCGAAGGCGATAATACGTCCTGGGAGGCGGCTCCCCTTGAGGCGCTCGCGCACGACGCCCAGCTTGCCGCCTATCGGCATTCCGGCTTTTGGCAGCCGATGGATACGTTGCGCGACAAAATGCACCTTGAGCATCTGTGGCAATCGGGCCGGGCGCCG
>JAJYAH010000017.1 GCA_021779635.1 Pseudomonadota bacterium
CGCGGACCTGAATGGCCTCGCGTCCGGTCATACCAAGATCATGCCGCTGCAGATCGGTTCGCTTGGTTCCTGTCTGAGCTATCGCCGCTTGCGGCGACAGAGGGCCTCCGTTGAGCAGCATCGCTGTCGCTGCGATCCGCGCTGCCTTCAGAAAACTGGTGCTCATGTCGATCTCCTCGAGTTGGGGCTTGGTGAACCCAACCGACGCTGAGCCAGGGCCCGACCGGTTGATCTGCCCCGATATTCGCGCCGGCCTGAGGAAATTGCCCGTTATGGGTCGTTAGCGGGCGTTAGCTCCTGCGAGCCGCCCGGGACGATGTGAGACCAAAAGCGGCGAGGGGGGCGCAATCGAAGAACCCGCGCAGGCGGATAGCTAGCGCAGCGTTGCCAATAGGCGTTCGGCGGTCTTCAGATCGGCCGTACCGAAACCCTCGCCGAAACGTGCATAGGTCTCGCCAAGCACCTTCCGAGCCTCTTCGCGGCGACCTTGCCGAAATTGCAGCCGGGCGAGGCTTGTCGACGCGCGGAGCCGCCAGGATAGCGCCGATTGCTGGTCGGCTAGTTCGATCGAGCGACGGAAAGCCTGTTCGGCGCCCTGATCATCCGCCGTCTTCTCCAGCAACTCGCCCCGGATGCGCTGCAGCTCCGGCTCTGACAATTCACCATGCCGCTTCACCTGGGCGATCGTTTTGTCGATGATCGGAAGCGCCTGGTCGAGACGACCCATCATCGCAAAACCCTGGGCCAGCGAGCCGTTGAACTCCGTCGCATACAGCTCGTATCGTTCTGCGGACAGAGTTGCCAGTGAGCTGCGCAACAATTCCATACCGGTCTCGATCTCTCCCCGTTGGATCAACACCTCGCCTTTGAGGCCGTAAGCGACGGCCTGGTAAGGCGTCAGGGCATGGCGTTCGGCGTGCGGGATCACACGATCGATACATTCGTCGGCGCTCGCTAAATCGCCGGTCCACCGGAAAACGCAAGCGCCCCATATGAGCGCGATGCAAATGGTCACCGTTTCAGTCGCTGTCAATCCGTCGACGGTCTCGCGTGCGAATCGAACCGCCCGGTCGGGATAGCCCAGAAGCCACAGGGTCCGAGCCATTACGATCCGCGGGCGTTCGTAGTGAAAGCCGAAGTGGCGGGCTTTGGCGGAGTTGGACGCGGACGCCTGCGCGAGTGCCATCTCCAGGTGAGCGTGGGCCTCGGCCTGATTTCCGATCAAATGATGCGAGACTCCGAGCAGCGAATGCACGGCGTAGATCCCGATTGGATCGGCCATTTCCCTCGCGATGGCCTCGCTTCGTTGGGCGACTGCGAGCATCCGATCGAAATTGCCTGCCCGTCTATGAAAGCTGTGCAGCTGGCTGATGAGGCGAAACTGGTTGACTGGATCGTGAAATTTCTCCGCGAGCTCCAGACCTCTCATGAGGGCGGCATAGGACTGCTCGTTGTTCCCCATGGTGTACATCGACGAAATTCCGAGGCCCGCCTGCAGATGCATCTCCTCGGGCCCCCCGCGAGTGGTGTCGTCGAGTGCGAGCAATGCTCGCTCCGACCACCGGTGACATTCCGTAAGCAGGGACATCACCAAGAAGACCGGCGCGGCGGCAGCGGCAAGTCCTATGCCGATGTCGGTATTTCCTTTGGCTCCAAAGCACCATTCCAAAGCGGCCCGGACATTGTTGACGGCGGCAAAGTGGGGAGCCCGTTCCGCGCCGGTCGTCAAGCCGGACCATTCGGTCCCGGCCTGCTCAAGCCATTTTCGATAATAAGCGGCATGGCGTACGGCCAAATCGGCGGACTCCGCGTCGTCAATATTGCTTTCGAGGACGTAGGCGCGCGTCGCGTCGAGGAGCCGGTAGCGATCATCGCTCCGAAGGGACTCGTTGCCGCGATCGACTTGGCGACGAGACTATCTATGGCGGTGATAACGCTCGATCTGTCGAGAGTAGCACTGGTGACGACTTCCAGCGCCGCATCGAGGGTGAAATGGCCAACGAATGTAGCGAGTCTGCGAAGCACCACACGCTCCAGTTCTGTCAGGACTCCGAAGCTCCAATCCAGCGTGGCCTGCAGTGTCTTTTGCCGCGGTGGCGCGGTTCGCGTCCCTAGCCACAGCAGGGTCAGGCGTTGATCGAGCAGCGCAGCGGTTTGTCGCAATCCATAGGATTCGACGCGTCTGGCCGCCAGTTCAATGGCGAGTGCCACTCCGTCAAGCTTTCGACAGATGCTTGCGACGATCGGGGCTTCCGCATCGCTGACGTCCAAACGCGCACCACTGGCCACCGCGCGCTCCACGAACAGCTGCGTGGCCGGGAACGTGCGGACTACGGCCGCCGTAAGCCCTGGCTCGTCCGGCGGGCAGGCCAGCCCATCCAATCGGTAGATATGCTCGCCCTCGACCCGAAGCGCTTCGCGACTGGTTGCCAGAATGTGGACCTGTGGTGCGGCATCGATGATGTTCGCCGCCAGCAGTGCCACCGCTTCGACGAGATGCTCGCACGTATCGAGGATCAGGAGAATTCGCTTGTTGCGCAGGTAAGCGATCAGATTGGGTGTCGCATCGTTCGATTGAACCGATAACCCAAGCATGGAGGCTATGCCTGCCGTCACCAGGTCGGGATCTCCGAGCATTCCGAGGTCGACGAATAGCAAAGCGCCGGAGAAAGCGTCGATCAAGTGATGCCCGACCGCTATCGCAACGGTGGTTTTGCCGACGCCGCCGGCACCGACGATGGTGACAAAGCGCGAAGCGTTCAGTTGGGCCGCCAGTCTTAGAACGTCCTCGTCCCGGCCGACAACTCGGCTTAGCCGGCTGGGAAGATTGGCGTGCGGAAAGTTGCCGGCAACGACAGGCGTATCATCGTGCGGACTGGCCGGCTGCGAGACCGGCGCGACGAAGCAATAGCCCCGCCCGGGAATGGTCGTGATGTAACGCGCGCCATCTTTGCCATCGCCCAGCGCCCTGCGGAGGCTCGCCACGTGAAACCGCAAGCTGCCTTCTTCCACGATGACGTCGGGCCAAACCCGCGACATCAGATCCTTCTTGCTGATGACTTCATTCGGCCTGGATATCAGGACGATCAGAATATCGAGAGCACGCGAGCCCAACACCAAGGGGGCGCCCTCTCGTGTGAGGAGCCGTTCGCTAACCACCAAATGGAAAGGACCAAACGACAATCCGTCTGCTGTCGTCATGCCGTCTTCTCTTGAAGCCCATCCCGGGCCGCAGTTTACGTCAAGGGTTCCGGCCGCGCCACAAGGGAACGGCGATCGGATTCCCCGCCGCCCGTCGCCCTTGAATCTGCTCGGAAAAAGGGCAGGGCTGGCAGCGACTAACAGGGTCTCATAACGCCTAACGGGTGATGCCCGCCTTGTCGGCGTAGGTGTTGGCCAGCACGCAGGTGCATCCCAAGCCAACCATCAACCCGAGGAGGGAACCCATGGATACGATCAAGACCCGCGAAACTACCGATCAGGATCGCCCTTGGCTGTTGGGCACAGCCGCGATGGGCATCGCTGCCGCAGGCGCCGCGAGCCTGCTCCCGTCACAATTGGCCGCCGCGCCCGCCGGCGATTCCATCCGTCCCTTCCGCGTCAATATTCCGGAAGAGGCCCTTGTCGACCTGCGCCGGCGCTTGGCGCAGACCCGGTTACCCGACAAGGAAACCGTGACCGATTATTCCCAGGGCGTCCCGCTCAAGACCGTCCAGCAGGTTCTGAGCCACTGGCAGAGCGGCTATGACTGGCGCAAAGTTGAGGCGCGGCTCAATGCCGTACCGAACTTCATCACCGAAATCGACGGGCTGGATATCCACTTCATCCATGTCCGCTCCAGGCATCAAAATGCACTGCCTCTGATCGTGACGCATGGCTGGCCCGGTTCGGTGATCGAACAACTGAAGATCATCGCTCCACTCACCGATCCCACCGCCCATGGCGGGAGCGCATCGGACGCCTTCCATCTGGTGATCCCGTCGATGCCCGGTTACGGGTTCTCCGGCAAGCCGACCACGACCGGCTGGGGTCCCGAACGCATCGCGCGCGCTTGGACCACGTTGATGCGACGCCTTGGCTACAAGCACTTCGTCGCGCAGGGTGGCGATTGGGGCGCAGTCATTACCGATATGCTGGGTGTGCAGGCGCCACCTGAATTGCTCGGCATTCACACCAACATGCCCGGCGCGATTCCTGCAGAAATCGACCAGGCGTCTCTCGCCGGTGCGCCGGCGCCGTCCGGTCTCTCTGCCGAGGAGAGAAGCTCGTACGAACAGCTCGTCTTCTTCTATAAGCATGTCTATTACGCCTTCTGGATGGGATCACGCCCGCAAACAATGACCGGGTTTGTGGACTCGCCCATCGGCCTCGCGACCTTCCTGCTCGACCACGACGCGCGCAGTCTGGAACTCATCGCGCGTTCGTTCGACGGGCAGACCGAAGGCCTCACGCCGGACGATGTCCTCGACAATGTCACGCTGTTCTGGCTAACCGGCACAGGGGTTTCGTCAGCTCGCCTCTATTGGGAGAACAAGCTCCCCTTTTTCAGTCCCAAGGGTGTCAAAGTCCCGACTGCCGTGAGCGTCTTCCCGGATGAACTCTACCAGACGCCCCGGAACTGGGCGGAGCGGGCCTATCCCAATCTCATCCACTACAACAAGGTGGAAAAGGGCGGTCATTTCGCTGCCTGGGAACAGCCGAAGCTTTTAACCGAAGAGCTTCGCGCGGGCTTCAGATCACTCCGCAAATCGGCCTGAGAACTTCGGCGCGCGCGTTGCGCGCGCCGACCCCTCGCGCTGGGACAATGACGTCAAAAGAAGCACCATGAGCCGGATCGCAAAGGTTGTGTACACGGCCAAGACCAAAACCACTGGCGGCCGCGAAAATGGCGCCTCGCGCAGCTCTGACGGCCTGCTCGACGTCAGGCTTTCGACACCCGGTTCAGCGCGCATCGGAACCAACCCGGAGCAGCTGTTTGCATCCGGCTGGTCGGCCTCTTTCGAGAATGCGATCGCGCTTGCGGCTCGCAAAAGAAAAATCGCGCTTCCGGCCGATATGAGCATCGATGCCGAAGTGGACCTGAACCTGGGGGACGGTGGCTACTTTCTCAGCACTCGGCTCAACGTCAGGCTGCCGGGCCTGGAGCGCCATCTCGCAAAAGACCTGATAGACGAAGCAGAGAAGATCTGTCCGTACTCAAAAGCGACACGCGGCAACATTGAAGTAACGATCAAGCTGGTGTGAGTCGGATGGTGCTCCGGCAGCTGACGCGAATTGCCCGGCCTCAAACCGCCGGTTTGTGCCGCGAAGAGACGGCCGATCCCGTCGAAGCGGCAGCGTTGAATGGGTCAACCCCAAGCATATTCGGGAAGCGCCAATCTGTCGATGATGTCCCTGCCGAAGGCCAATCTCGCGAGTCCTGGGATCGCTGCAGCACCGATGATGAAGTTGCGTACGAACAGGCCCATGGTGGTCCTTGGCGCAAAGGCGCTGCTAAAATTCGTGGCGCCTCTTTGCTTTGTTTCGATATAGGGCCGCAGAAGAGTCTCGTATCGTCGGAAGGCTTCCTCATGGAAACCGCCCCTGCGGGCTAACTCGCCAGCGAGCACGTAGGCGGCCGTCATGGCCAAGGCTGATCCTTGGCCGGCCATCAACGACGCGCAAAATGCAGCATCGCCGACAAGCGCAATTCGTCCGCGCGACCACGCCGGCATGTGAATTTGGCTGACACGATCGAAATAGAGATCATCGGAGCGCTTCAACTCGTCGAGGATGCGCGCGCTCTCCCAACCGTTGCCGCGGAACCGGCTCCGCAGCAGCACCTTTTGCGCCTCAACGCCATGGGCCGATGTGACGTCGCGGACATTGTCTGCGAAGACGAAGAGAAATAGGGTCCGGTCGTCGCGGAGGGCAAACCGCGCAAGCATGCAGCCGGGCTTATTGTGGATGATATAGACGTCCTCGTCGCGCGGCCGATAGCCTTGGGCCTCGAAGGCAGCCACGTTGTAGCCCAACGACACCTCGAAATGATCCTGCGGGCCGAACACGAGATACCTGAGGTTTGAATGCAGCCCGTCGGCGCCGATCACAAGATCGAACCGCCGGGGCGACCCATGCTGAAAGGTGACATTCACACCGTCCTGCTCCTGTTCAAGGCCGCTGATCTCGTCGCCAAATATCATTTCCGTAACCGGGCTCGCTCTCTCGAACAACAAGCGCGCGAGGTCGCTGCGCCGGACTGTCACGAAACGCCCGCCTGTCAGCTCGCGAAAAACATTGGTCCCGAACCCGGTCTCACGCTGACCATTGTCATCGACAATCCGCATCTCTTGAATGTGGTATCCAAGACGATCGAGATCTTCGGACAACCCCATCCGGTCGGCGATATCGTATCCTAGTCCCCAGAAGTCGATCACATAGCCGCCCGAGCGAAGCGATGATGCATTGTCTATAAGAGTAGGACGTAATCCTGCTTTATCGAGCCAATAGGCAAGCGTCGGACCGGCGATACCGGCCCCCGAGATCAGGGCGGTCTGAGTTTTCATAGTGGAAGGTTAGCACCTTGTCATCGAGGCGCAATGTTGATGGCCGCTCCGGGTCGAAATGCGAAATAGTCGTCCTGAACAGAAGTTTCCGGCCCATACCAGTGCCCGCCCGTTTTGCATTGCACAAACAGCTTAGCTTTTCCGGAGCGCACGTAAGGCTTTGGTTCAATACCTCCTCATTCGATAAGATTGCAAGATGGACTGCCGGCCCACGCCGCTGGGACTGGCTTCGTGTCAAAAATGGCGGCCTGGATGTCTATGACAACCGCGGAGATTTTACGGCGAATGGCTTCCGTAGACGGTTGTATTGTGGCTTTGCGAACTCCAACGCCCGCTTATAAGAAACATATCGTGGTCTGCCGCACGGACGGCGTTGTCATCGATACTCTCTCTTGCGATATTTTAGGTGACTTAATCGAAGCGAATCTTGTCCAGCAAGATCAATGCGAAAATGAAACCAAGTTAATCTTCAAGTTAACCGATTTTGGTAGAGAGGCAGCCAAAACGCCACTCGAAAAACATCTAAGAGCAAAACTTATTGGCTATCCGTGTCCGGAAAACCCAGAGGCCAAGCGCATCGCTTGGCTGGAGGCAGAAATAAGAGCAATCACACCTGCGGCGTGATGTTGCGGATGCATTTGCCGGCACGCTTTACCCGCCCCGGAATTCAAACCCCAACAAGGACGAATATGAACGAGAATGTTGCCGAGAGCACGAGTCCGGCTGCGAAAGACCAAATATACGGCCGCAAAGAAGATACGGAATTTTTTCATCCCTTCCGTGCCTTCGACCTCGCGACCGCGCTGCTGATTGCCGCGATCACCTTAATCGCGCTCTGGACCTTCCGCGACTATGCGGTATCGAACGACGAGGGCCTGCAACATCACTATGGGCAGCTTATCCTCGAATACTATCGAAGCGGCATGACCGACGAGACAGTATTCGGGTTCCGCGACCTTTATCTTTACGGCGGCCTGTTCGATATCGTTGCGGTGCGCCTGAGCGAGATTTTTGCCAGCATCGATGTCTATGACATTAGGCATATTCTCTGCGCGCTGATCGGCATCTCCGGCATCGCAGCGACCGCGGCCACCGCACGGACGATCTCGGGCTCCCGCGCCGGGTTCATTGCGGCCGTAGCGCTTGCCGTCTGCGGCTGCTGGTACGGCACGATGTTCAACCATACCAAGGACGTTCCGCTCGCGGCCGGTATGATCGGTGCCACCTACATGCTGATACGCATCATGCGCAGGCTGCCGCGTCCGCACTTCGGCGACGTACTGCTGTTCGGCTTGCTCACGGGGTGCGCTCTCGGCATTCGCGTTCTCGCGCTGCTACTGGCATTTTACGCTGGTTTTGCGGTGTTGCTTGCGATGCCCCGACCACTGCAAAGGAACTGGCGATCGACCAGCCGGTTCATTTTGCGATCAATTGTGTATCTCTGCCCCGCGCTTGTCGTCGCTTACCTGATCATGATCGCGGCTTGGCCCTGGGCGGCGCTGGCGCCACTCAATCCCGTTCGCGGCCTGTTCGAGTTTGCTGAGTTTCAGAAACACATCGAAACGCTGCTTGACGGTCATATTTACCCGATGGAGACGGTTCCGCGTCTCTATGTGCCGATTTATATCCTGATCCGCGTCTCGCTGATGACGCTCGCCGGCGCTGCAATTGGGCTGTTGTTTGCCGGTGCCTCACCGCTAGCCCGACGCGCCGGATTGCAGCCATCCAGTCGCCGGGAGATCGCATTGGTTGCGCTTACAGTCGTGTTCCCGCTTGCGTGTCAGGTGATCTCGAAAGGCCCCGCCTTCACCGGCTTGCGGCATTTCACGTTCGTGCTGCCGCCGCTTGCCGTCCTGTCCGGCATCGGCATCGACGCCGCGGTGATCGCTTTGTCGTCGTGGCGAAAGCCCTTCGGATTTGCCGCGCTCGCAGCCGCAAGCGTTTACTTCACCTGGAATGCCAGCGTGCTGCTTCGGCTGCACCCATACGAATACCTGTACTACAACCCTGTGGTTGGTGGCCTCAACGGCGCATCGCGTCTCTACGTGACCGACTACTGGGTCAACATCATGCCGGAGGCTGTAAATCAACTTGAGCAATATCTCGATCGCACCGAGCGGGATGGCAGCTCGCTTACAGCGCACGACTATACGGTGGGAGTTTGCGGCGAACGAGTCTCGTTCGAGCGGGAACGGTACGCGTTCGAGCGTCGGTTGAAGCGGGTCCGGCTACGCTGGATCAAGAATCAGCAATGGGGCCGAGCCGACTTCTTCATCGCTCCAACGCATCTGAGCTGCGACAGGATCATTGATGGCAAGGTCGTCGCGACCATTTCGCGGCTTGGGGTTCCCATCGGCTATGTCAAGGATCGCCGCACGACCACCCAGGCAGCGTTGACCTCGACCAGAGCGGCAAGCGCAAATCTATCGACAGGCTCGGCGTCGAGCACGCCTTGACGGCCACCGAAGAGCCGCCGATTGCTGCCTCGTATCAACGTCTCATTTGGGCCGTTCCCGGCAGTGCAGTTCCGGCTTACTGCAGAATGTTGATGCAGGCTTTCGAGCGGCCGGACCCAGGCGCGGTCAGCAATTGATCCGGCGTAATTTTCATCGACGCATGCCACGCCTTGTCCGGTTCGGAATAGCTAGCTTTTACCGGCGCTCAATCGTCGTAGCTGTCGATCACCGTATCGGCGATCGAGCGCTTGGTGATGACGCCGACGATATCGCGGGCCCTGGGCCGGTTCACGCCACTGAAGACGATCGCCGCACCGGAGCGGCGGCGTTTCAATCTGGCGAATACCAGGCTCAAGAGATCGGTGTCCCGGCAAATGACCGGGCGGATTTCGACAAAACGTTCGACCAAGAGGTTCGGATCGGTCTGGGATTCGCGCCATAGCCCGGAACGCGGCGGAATCAGGCCGACGATACGGCCCTCGCGTTCGACGATGATCGCGCGCAGGTCGTCGGCGGCTTCGGCGCTGATGGTGTCTTTCAGCGATGTTCCAGCCTTGGCCAGGATGAAACGCCGTTCCATGATGTCCCGGGCCTGCTTGACCAGATAAAGATTGATGTGCCGCTCCTTCGGGATGCGGTGGCCGCGATGGCGCAGTTTGATCGTATAGATGGTCTCACCGATCAGCCCGCGCCGGATGCCGGCGGCGATCGCGACCGCGACGATGACGGGAACAATGATGGCGTAATCGCGCGTCATCTCGAAAACCATGACGATGGCGGTCATGACGCCGCCGGTGCCCGCGCCAACCATCGCGGCCATGCCGACGATCGCAGCCGACGGCGCGGTTATACCGGCATGAGGAAAGACGGCGCCCACCACGACGGCGAACGCTCCCCCCAGGGTGGCGCCCAGATAGAGCGACGGCGAGAAGATGCCGCCGGAGGCGCCGCATCCGAGACTGATGGTGGTTGCCAGCATCTTCAGTACGAACAGCAATGCGAGCAGGCCCGCGGAGGTCATCTGATTGTCGAGGGTCGACTGGATCACGCCATAGCCGACGCCATCGACATAAGGGTGGCCGAAGGCGTGGGTCAGAACCACCATCATCAGGCCGATGATGGCCATGCCGAGAATATTCTGGGTGTAGGCATTTCCCGGCAGCTTGGGAAAGCCGTCCTCCATGACGACCAGCAGACGAATGAAGGCCCAGGAGGCGACGCCGCAAAGGATTCCGAGCAGGACAAACGCGATGGAATCTTCGACGCCAATCGACTGGGCCAGCGAAAGCTGGATGTCAGGGACGACGAAAGCCGGCGCCGGCCCGATCAATATCCTGCCGATGGTGGTGGCAGCGCCAGTTGCAACCACTACGGGAAGAAAGGTGCGGTTCGAGACCTCGGGCAGCAGGATCTCCAGTGCGAACAGCACGCCGCCCAGCGGCGTGTTGAAGGTCGCGGCGATGCCGGCGCCGGCGCCGGCAGCGAGCAGGGTGATCTTCTGCCAGGTCGAGAGTTTGATGGCCTGCGAGAAAGCCGAACCCAGCGCGGCGCCGATCTGGATGATCGGGCCCTCGCGACCGACCGCGGCTCCGCTGCCGATCGAGAGCGCCGAGGCCAGCGATTTGATGATCGCCACCTGACCGCGGATGTTGCCGTGCTTGTAAAACACCGCGTCCATCACCTCGGGAACGCCGTGGCCTTTCGCTTCGGGTGCGAACCGCTGCACCAGAAAGACAACGACCAGACCGCCCAGGACAGGCGAAAGCAATACCCAGTCGCCAAAACGGCTCGGCCCCTCGCTGATATTGGCGTCGTACCAGATGCTGAACGTGCCGTTGTAAAACGCGTTGTGAAAAAATCCGATCAGCGCGCGCAGGGCGACCGCGCCGCAGCCCGTCATGACGCCCACGATCAGCGCCAGGCCGCAAAGAACCAGCAGGTTGACCCTCCGTTTATCGTCGCGGGGCGCCGGGCCGTTGCCGGCAACGGTGGGAGCAGGGAGGTCGGACGGGGCAGCAGGCGCTCGCGACATGTCAGGCACAACGGCATTGGAACGGGTCACCCCAATCGGCACGAAGCTCCGACGAAATCAACCGGTAATTTTGCGGGTCCCGTTGGACAGTCACTCGCTTTTTCGTCATGGCCGGGCTTGACCCGGACGACAGTCACTGCGATTGCCACTGACCCTGCCGTCCTCCGGCCTGATCGACCTTGACCGCCACCGTCAGGGTTTCCGTACCGCCGCCATAGCGGGTGCCGCGCACCGGCGCCGCGCCGAGGTAATCGAGGCCGATGGCGACGCGGGCATGGGCGTCGGTGGTGCAGATCGCGTTGGCCGGATCGAATCCGACCCAACCAAGATCCGGCACGAACGCTTCCGCCCAGGCGTGTCCGGCCTGTTGATTGACCATCGCGTCGGAACGCAGGAAATGCCCGGCGACGAAGCGCGCCGGGATGCCGCCTGAGCGTGCGCAGGCGATAAAGATATGCGCATAATCCTGACACACCCCGCGCTTGCCGGCGAACGCCTCGATCGCCGAGGTGCCGCTGTTGGTAGGGTCTTCATCGAACGTCATGTGCTCGTTGATCTGCATCATCAGCGCGTGCAGAAACCCGAGCACGTCGACTTCCGGTTCCGATCGCAGTTCGCGCGAAAACGCCGCGATCGCGGTGTTGACTTCGGTCAGCGGCGTCGAGCGCAGGAACAGGCTCGGCGGAAAGCGCTCGTCGGTGCCCCGCAGCACGCCGCCGGTGTCGTGGGTCTCGATCAGGCCTTCGACCGTGATCGTGAGATCGGCGAGCGGCCCATGGGTCAGCACATGGGTGACATTGCCGAAGGCGTCCTGATGCACATCGAGGCGGGAATCGGTGGAGACGTCGATCTGCCATTCGGCGACATACTGCCCGTCATGGCTGCCGGGCGTCATTCGCAGGATCTGGATGAGGCCGGTGGCCGGCGGTTCGTAACGGTAGCTGGTGGAATGGGCAATTCGCAGGCGCATGGCGTACCGGCTTGGAGTTCGAGATTCAGACGATCGTCATTGCGAGGAGCGAAGCGACGAAGCAATCCATTTGGCGGCAAGGTAAGGATGGATTGCTTCGCTGCGCTCGCAATGACGTTGTTGGCGTTGCTACCACGGCCCCGAGAAGCCCGGCCATGACGATATCAGTCAAATCAAATATTGTTTGCTGATGATTTCACCAAGTCGTGAGTTATCCGCGATGAATTCCTGGATGAACTCATGCACGCCGTGCTGGAAGATATCGTCCATGTGGCTGTGTTCGAGGCGGTTGCGGACGCCGCGGGCATGGCGCTGTGCGGCGCCCTGGCGGCCATAGGCGACGCCGATCTGGTCGAGATTGCGCACGAGGTTGCCGTAACAACTGGCCAGCGAACGCGGCAGCGAATCGTTGAGGATCAAGAGGTCCGCGATCAGCCACGGCTTCAGTGTTTCCCGATAGACCCAGTGATAGGCGGTCAGCGCCGACACCGAGCGCAGGATCGACGTCCACTGATAATAATCGAGCGGTCCGCCGACATGCTCCTCCTCGGGCAGCAGCACGTGATATTTCACATCGAGAATGCGGGCGGTGTTGTCGGCGCGCTCCAGATGCAGCCCGAGCCGTGAAAACCAGTAGGCGTCGTTGCGCAGCATGGTCCGGTAGGCCGAGCCGTCGAACCGCAGCGAGGTTTCCTGCACGAACCGCAAAAACCTCGTCAGCTCTTCCCGGGTTTTGGTGCCCTTGCCCCAGACTTCCTGAAGATCGATCCAGGCCGAGTTGATGGTGTCCCACATCTCGCTGGTCAGCGCGGTGCGCACCGAGCGCGAATTGAGCCGCGCGTTTTCGATGCAGTTGCGGATCGAGGAGGGATTGGCCGGAGAGAACGACAGGTAATCGACGACATTACGCTCGTTGGCTTCCTCATGGACCTCGTAGAAGCTGGCGCTGACGCCCGCGGTCAGCAGTGCCGAGTCCCATTCATTGGTCTTGCCGATATAGGCATTCGGCAGCGCGGTGACGCGCAGCGTCGCCTCGATGGTGCGCGCCAGATATTCGGCGCGTTCGACATAACGGGCCAGCCAGTAAAGATTTTCGGCGGTGCGTGACAGCATGCGAGATTCAGCTTTTTTCCCTGCCCCCTTGCGGGGGAGGGTCAGGAAGGGGGGTGCGAACGGTGCTCAAATCCAACATCTCATTCGTCCAGAATCCAGGTATCCTTGGTGCCGCCGCCCTGGCTTGAATTCACCACCAGCGAGCCTTCCTTCAGCGCCACGCGGGTCAATCCGCCCGGCACGATGGTGACGTGATCGCGTCCGGTCAGCACGAACGGCCGCAGGTCGACATGGCGCGGCGCAAGGCCGGATTCGGTGCAGGTCGGGCAGGTCGACAACGCCAGCGTCGGTTGGGCGATGAACCCCTCGGGCTCGCGCTTGAGCTTGTCGCGAAACGCCTCGATCGTCGCCTTGGTCGCGGCCGGCCCGATCAGCATGCCGTAGCCGCCGGAGCCGTGCACTTCCTTGACCACGAGATCGCCGAGATTGTCGAGAACGTAGGCGAGATCCTTGGGCTCGCGGCAGCGCCAGGTCGGCACGTTTTTCAGGATCGGTTCTTCGCCGAGGTAGAATTTCACGATCTCGGGCATGTAGGAGTAGACCGCCTTGTCGTCGGCGATGCCGGTCCCGACCGCATTGGCCAGTGTGATGTTGCCGGCCGCATAGGCCGACATCAGCCCGGGCACGCCGAGCGCCGAGTCGGGGCGGAAGGTGAGGGGATCGAGGAAGTCGTCATCGACGCGGCGGTAGATCACATCGACGCGCTTGAGGCCCTCGGTGGTGCGCATGAACACCTCGTCGTTCTTGACGATGAGGTCGCGGCCCTCCACCAGTTCGATGCCGAGCTTGTCGGCCAGAAACGAATGCTCGTAATAGGCCGAGTTGTAGACGCCGGGCGTCATCAGCGCCACGGTCGGCTCGGCGGAGGCACTGAGCGGGGCCACCGATCGCAACGCCGACAACAGCTCGTCCGGATATTTTTCCACCGGCGCGACGCGGTGGCGGGCAAACAGGTCCGGAAACAGCCGCATCATGATTTCACGGTTTTCCAGCATGTAGGACACGCCGGAAGGCGTGCGGGCATTGTCCTCCAGCACATAGAAGTTTTCCGGATTGACGCGGACGATGTCGATGCCGGCGATGTGGACATAGACATCGTGCGGCACGTCCTGGCCGTTCATCTCGGGGCGGAACACCGGATTCTGGAAGATCAGGTCGTCCGGGATGATATTGGCGCGCAGGATATCGCGGCCGTGATAGATGTCGCGCAGGAACATGTTGAGCGCGCGCACCCGCTGCTTCAGGCCTTTTTCGAGGATCGCCCACTCTTTCGCCGACATGATCCGCGGGATCACGTCGAAGGGAATCAGGCGCTCCTGGGCCTCGGCGTCGCCGTAGACGGCAAAGGTGATGCCGATCCGGCGGAACAGCAATTCCGCCTCCTGACGGCGATATTCCAGGGCGTCCGGCGGCGTCTCCTTCAGCCAGCGGGAGAGCTCCTGGTAGGCCGGACGGAGGTCGCCGTCGGGACCGTTCATTTCATCGAACGCAACTGCCATATACCCCGACGCTTTTTGCGGCCATGCGGGACATTGCATGACAAAAAGGGATGGTAGCAAGGCCCGGGCCAGCGCGATATGCATTCGCGGACGGCATTTGCTATGGATCATCGGAATGTTGCCCGAAAAAACGGCTGGGCGGTGCTCATTTCGGCGGCAAAACCCGGTAGCTTCAAGGCGCTGCTTGAGCGAGGGTGTGGATGCGCATTTTCCGGCTATTTTCGCCGAACGCGCGCGAGACGGCGAGGAGAGGTCATGAGCGATATCGTTACGGCTGGAATTCTGGTGATCGGGGACGAGATCTTGTCCGGCCGGACCAAGGACAAGAACATCGGCTTTATCGCGGAATACCTGACCAATATCGGAATAGACCTCAAGGAGGTCCGCGTCGTCGCCGACGACGAGGCCGATATCATTGCAGCGCTGGATGCGCTGCGCGCCCGCTACACCTACGTCTTCACCACCGGCGGCATCGGGCCGACCCATGACGACATCACCGCCGACAGCGTCGCCAAGGCCTTCGGCGTCGGCATCGATCATCACCCCGAGGTGGTGGCCCGATTCAAAGAGCGATTCAAGAACCCCGGCGAGCTGAACGAGGCACGGCTTCGCATGGCGCGGATCCCCGACGGCGCCGAACTGATCCAGAGTGCCACGATACTCGCGCCCGGGTTCAAGATCGGCAATGTCATCGTCATGGCCGGTGTGCCGTCGATCATGCAGGCGATGATGGATATCGTCGCGCCAAAGTTGAAGTCCGGCGTCAAGATGTTGTCGGATTCGGTGCGGGCCAATGCCCGGGAAGGCGACATCGGCGGACCGTTGCGCGCCATCGCCGACGCGCATCCCGACACCATCATCGGCAGCTACCCGTTTCTCGATGACGACAAGAAGCCCAACACCAACCTCGTCGTCCGCTCGCGCGACCCGGAGAAGCTGAATGCCGCGATGACCGCGGTGAAGGAGATGCTGGCGGGATTGAACGTGGTCCGGTAGCGGATCGGCGAGGGCGGTAACGTGGACAAGAATTCGGAGAATGAGGATGGCGGAGCACCCGGAACTGAGCGCGCAGGACCGGTCCGGCAGGGCCTTTCCGGTCTCGTGGGACCAGTTTCACCGGGATTGCCGGGCGCTGACCTGGCGATTGAATGACGTCGGGCCGTTTCATGCCGTGATCGCGATCACCCGCGGCGGGCTGGTGCCGGCGGCAATCGTCGCGCGCGAACTCGGCGTTCGCGTCATCGATACCGTGTGCGTTACCAGTTACGATCATACCAGGCAGACCGACCTGAAAGTCCTGAAAGGCGTTTCGGCCGACACTGCGAGGCTCGGCGGCGGCACCGGCAAGGGATTGCTGATCGTCGATGATCTCGTCGATACCGGCAAGACCGCGCGCCTGGTGCGCGAGATGCTCCCCGACGCGCATTTCGCAACCGTATACGCCAAGCCGATGGGGCGTCCGCTGGTCGACACCTTCATCACCGAGGTGTCGCAGGACACCTGGATTTTCTTTCCATGGGATACCGCGCTCTCGTTCCAGCCGCCGATCCGCGACGGCGCGGCGTGAGGGCGCGAATGGGGGAATGGCGCGTAGGGAGCGGTGAACAGCGATATACTACGCGCTATTCGCCACTCGCCATTCGCAAATGCACCAAATGCCGCTGCAAAACCGGGTCACGCCGCAGGGCGACATCATCGCAACACCGCATCGCGGCCTGTTCACCGGCAATCGCGGCATCATTCATGATCCCGCAACCAGGACCCTGCTGACGCGGCGCTGGAGCTGCAATGCCTGGCTCACTTGCGTCTGCGAATTCCGGGGACGGCGGCGCAAGGTGATGGGCGGCCGCAGCTGGACCGAGCTGTTCTTTCTCGACGAGGCGACCGCGTTCGCGGCGGGGCATCGTCCGTGCTTCTTCTGCCGCCGTGACGATGCCAACCGGTTTCGCGCCGCGTGGGAGCGGGGCAATGGCGTCAGCGGCGTTCTCGCGCGCGACATCGACATCGTCCTGCACCGCGAGCGGCTCGAAGGCGGAAGGAAGCGATTACACGCACTGCCGATGCCGCTGCAGCAATTGCCCGACGGCGCCATGGTTCAGGCCGGAGCGGAGAGTTACCTGATCGCGCAGAGCCGTGCGTTGCTGTGGTCGCCGGGTGGCTATCGCGAAGTCCGCAACGCGCTCACCGGCGCCATGCTGCTGACGCCGTCGTCGACATTGCGGGCGTTTGGCGCGGGATACCGGCCGGTGCTGCATGAGAGTGCGGTGGACAAGTAAATTTCAAAAGCCGTCATTCCGGGATGCGCCACTTGGCGCAGGCCCGGAATCCATACTCCCTGCAGGGGTTATGGATTCCGGGCTCGCGCTTCGCACGGCCCGGAATGACGACACGTTTTTGTCTACGACTCACCCCAACCGCTGCCTTGCCAGCCTGGCGCCGGCGCCGAGCGCCATCAGCTTTGCTTCGGCGATATCGCGATACATCGGCGCCATGCCGCAATTGGTGGTAGCGACGATGTTGCTCTTCGGTACGAACTTCGAGACGGCGTCGATCACCGCTACGACATCCTCGGCGGTCTCAACGGTATCGCTGGCAACATCGATGACGCCGGCCTGGACTACCTTGCCGGTCAGCAGGCCGAGCAGTTCCAGCGGAACCCGCGAGTTGCGGCATTCGATCGCGACCTGCTGGATCGGGCTCTTGGCGATCGCCGGAAAGATATCCTCATACTGCCGCCACTCGCTGCCAAGCGTCTGCTTCCAGTCGGTATTGGCCTTGATGCCGTAGCCGTAACAGATATGGACCGCGGTGGCGCAGGTCAGGCCTTCGGCGGCGCGTTCGAGCGCCTTGATGCCCCAGTCGGAGACCTCGTCCATGTAGACGTTGAACGCGGGCTCGTCGAACTGGATGACGTCGACGCCGTCAGCCTGCAAGGCCCTGGCTTCCTCGTTAAGCAGTTCGGCAAAGGCGAACGCCATCTTGACGCGGTCGCCGTAATACTTGTCGGCGATGGTGTCGATGATGGTCATCGGGCCGGGCAGGGTGAATTTCAGCTGGCGCGTGGTATGGGTGCGGGCGACGCGCGCCTCGTCGGCATGGACGCGGCCCTTCAGCCGCAACGGCGCCACCACCTGCGGCACCATCGCCTTGTAGCGATCCTTGCGGATTCCCATCTCGACCTTGTGGGCGAAGTCGATGCCCTCGATTTTCTCCAGGAAGCCGTGAACGAAATGCTGGCGGGCCTGCTCGCCCTCGGTGACGATGTCGACGCCGGCATCCTCCTGCAGCTTCACCGCGAGCAGGGTGGCGTCGCGCTTGGCGCGGGCCAACTCATCGCCCTTGGATTTCCAGGGCGCCCACAGCGTATTGGGTTCGGCCAGCCATTCCGGTTTCGGCAGCGAGCCGGCGATCGTGGTAGGAAACAGCATGTCGGCGTATCCCCGTGATTTCTTGATTGGACGGTCTATCTGCCGGGTCCTATCTGCCATGTCCTGAGCATGGCGTACATGGCGTTCGAGCGGGGTGGAATGCGCCGAAAGCAGGGGGTAGGATTGTCCGAGCATCCCTCAGGATCATCCCATGATCGACCTTCACTACGCGCCGACGCCAAATGGCTGGAAAATCTCGATCATGCTCGAGGAACTCGGCCTTCCCTACACGGTGTTTCCTGTCGACATCCGGGCCGGCGATCAGTTCAAGCCGGATTTTCTCGCGATCAGCCCGAACAATCGTATCCCGGCCATTGTGGATCATGCGCCCCCCGACGGCGGCGGGCCGTTTTCGGTGTTCGAGACTGGCGCGATCCTGATCTATCTCGCCGACAAGGCCGGCCGCTTTCTGCCCAAGGATATGCGCGGCCGGTCCAACGTCACGCAATGGCTGATGTGGCAGATGAGCGGGCTTGGTCCGATGCTCGGCCAGCACGGCCATTTCGCGCTCTATGCGCAGGAGAAGATCCCCTACGCCATCGAGCGCTATCGCGACGAGGCGGCGCGGCTTTACCGCGTGCTCGATACGCAATTGGGCAAGACCGGCGCTTACGTGGCCGGCGACTATTCGATCGCCGACATCGCCTGTTTTCCCTGGACCATGACGCACAAGGCGCAGGGGTTTACGCTGGACGATTATCCGAACGTCAAGCGCTGGTATGCCGAAATCCGCGCGCGGCCGAAGGTGCAGGCGGGGCTTGCGATCGGCAAATTCGAGAAAAAACCGTTCGACGACGAGGCGCGAAAGAACATGTTCGGGCAAGCCGCAAAGGAGCTGGCGGGGAGGAAGTAAAACGAAGCCCTCATGGTGAGGAGGCGCTCTTGCGCCATCTCGAACCATGAAGCCACAAGCGCTGCTCATCCTTCGAGACGCGCGCGAAGAGCGCGCTCCTCAGGATGAGGACTGCAAGTCAAAACCAGGAATCAAACCAAAGGAAACGCCGCCATGATCGAATTCTTCTTTGACTGTTCCAGTCCCTGGACCTATCTCGCCTTCCACAACATCCAGCCGCTGGCTAAGGAATTCGGCGTCGAGATTTCATGGCGGCCGATCCTGGTCGGCGGCATCTTCAACACGGTCAATCCCAGCGTCTATGCTTCCCGCGAGACGCCGGTGCCGCTGAAGGCGCGCTACATGAAGAAAGACCTTGCGGACTGGGCGCGTTCGGCGGGGCTTGCGATCAAGATGCCGCCGACGGTATTTCCGGTGAACAGCGTCAAGGCGATGCGCGGCTGCATCTGGCTGGATAAGGAAATGGTGCCGTTCGCGCGCGCGGTGTTCGAGGCCTATTGGGGCGGCGACAAGGACATCTCGCAGGATGCGGTACTGACCGAAATCTGCAAGAGCGTCGGCGTCGATCCCACGAAATTCTTCGCAGGCATTAGCGAACAGGCGATCAAGGATCAGCTCAAGGCCAATACCGACGAGGTGATGGCGCGCGGCGGCTTTGGCTCGCCGACCATCTTCGTCGACAAGACCGATATGTATTTCGGCAACGACCGGATGTTGCTGATCCGCGAGGCGCTGCAGCGCCGCAAGACCAGTGCTGCGTCGAGCGCGGCCTGATGCCGAAGGCCATCGTCTGCCGCGAACTCGGCCCGCCCGAGAGTTTGCGCATCGAAACCGTTGAAGCCACGCCGCTGGCGCAAGGCCAGGTGCGCGTCGCCATTCATGCCGCCGGGATCAATTTTCCCGACATCTTGATGGCGGCGGGCCAGTACCAGCTCAAGCCGCCATTGCCATTCACGCCGGGGATGGAAGCCGCAGGCGACGTGATCGAGGTCGACGGCGCGGCGGGGGGCTTTGCTGTCGGCGACAAGGTCATCCTCAAGTTGAGGCACGGCGCTTATGCCGACGAGGCCGTGGTTGCGCCGTCGCAACTGATGCCCCTGCCATCGAGCTTCGACTATGCCGAGGGCGCGACATTTCTCGCTGCCCACGGTACGGCCTATTACGCGCTGATCGATCGCGGCCGGCTTCAATCCGGCGAGGTGCTGCTGGTGCATGGCTCAGGCGGCGGCGTTGGCCTTGCCGCGGTGGAGATGGGCAAGATGCTCGGGGCGACCGTGATTGCGGCGGCCTCGTCGGAGGAAAAGCTTGCGGTCGCGCAGGCGCGGGGCGCCGATCATCTGGTGCTCTACAAGCGCGAGCCGTTTCGCGATGCCGTCAAGCGCATCACCGACGGGCGTGGCGCCGATGTGGTGTTCGACCCGGTCGGCGGCGAAATCTTCGAGGATAGCGTGCGCTGCATCGCCTGGGGTGCGCGCATCCTCGTGGTCGGGTTCACCGGCGGCATCGGGCTCGCCCGCACCAATCTCCTGCTGATCAAGGGCGCGAGCGTGCTCGGCGTTCGCGCCGGCGAGGCGGTGCGGAGAAACCCGCTGCTCGGCCAGGTGCGCCTGAAGGCACTCAGCGAATGGGCGGAGGCCGGGCGGATCAGGCCGAACGTCTCGCACCGGCTGCCGCTCGAGAATTGCGCGCAGGCGATGCGGCTCTTGATCGACCGCAAGGCGATCGGCCGGGTTGCGCTGATAACGCGGTGAGTTATTGGCTGTCTTACCAACATCGTCATGCCCGGCACAAGGCCGGGCATGACGACCTTGAACGGCGAGTTCTCGAATTGGCTACTCATACTCCCGCTCTTCCCACCACGGGAAGTAATCCGGCATGTCCGACGACACCTTGTCCTTGAATACGGCGGGACGCTTTTCCAGAAATGACACCACGCCTTCCTTGACGTCATCCGAACGGCCGCGCGCATAGATGCCGCGGCTGTCGACCTTGTGGGCTTCCATCGGATCGTCGGCTGCCGACATCCGCCACATCATCTGCCGGATCAATGCCACCGACACCGGGGCGGTCTTGGCCCCGATTTCGCGGGCCAGCGCGCGGGCGGCCGGCAGCAACTCGTCTGCGGGCACCACCTTGCTGACGAGGCGGCCAGCCAGCGCTTCCTGCGCCGGAAATACCCGGCCGGTGTAGCACCACTCCAGCGCCTGCGCGATGCCGACAATGCGCGGCAGAAACCAGCTCGATGCGGCTTCCGGCACGATGCCGCGCTGGGAGAACACGAAACCGAAGCGCGCATTCTCCGAGGCGATGCGGATATCCATCGCAAGCTGCATGGTGACGCCGATGCCGACCGCCGGACCGTTCACCGCCGCAATCACCGGCTTCAGGCACTTGAAGATGCGCAATGTCACCTGTCCGCCGCCGTCGCGCACATTGGGATCGCTGTAGTCGACGCTGCCGTCGGCCAGCCGCTTCACCGGCCCGCGCCGGGCGTCGCGGTCGAAGGTGTCGGCGCCGGAGGAAAGATCGGCGCCGGCGCAGAACCCGCGCCCGGCGCCGGTGACGATGATGACGCGAACATTGTCGTCCTTGTCGGCCTGGTCGAAGGCGTCGATCAATTCCTTCTGCATCGCGGCGTTGAAGGCGTTGAGCTTGTCGGGCCGGTTCAGGGTGATGGTCAGGATCTGCTCGGCGACCTCATATTTGATCGTCTCATATGGCATCTGGGGGGTTCCTCTGTGATGTTGTTTGTACCGTTCGACTTCCATCGCCGAATTTGAAAACGTCGTCATGCCCGTTCAAAAGCACGAAGCGCGTCTTCGCGCAGACGTCACGGGCATCCACGTCTTTTCTTTCTGCGCGAAATGAAGACGTGGATGGCCGGGACAAGCCCGGCCATGACGGTTTTATCTATGATGTTCTCACTTCGGTGGCTTCGGCCAGGGTTTTTGCGGGCCGCGCATCGCTTCGAACGCCTTGGCCATGCCGAGCACCCCGAGATCGTCGAAGCGGCGGCCGATAATCTGCACGCCGATCGGAAATCCGCTTGCATCATAACCACCGTTGATCGAAATCGCTGGATTCTCCGACATGTTCCAGGGCACGGTGTAGCAGATGTGCTCGAACGGCCGGTCGGGATCGTTGATCGGGGCGGCGAACTCGGCGGCGAAATTCACCACCGGCGACACCGGCGAAATCACATAATCGATATCGGCAAACAGTTTGGCCGCCGCGGCGCGGATCGCCATGGTGGCGTTGAAGCCCCGGATCACGTCGACGCCCGACAGCCTGGCGCCGGCTTCCGCCCATTTGACGATATAGGGCAGCGCCTTGGCGCGCTCGTTCGCGGTGAGTTTGGAAAGATCGTCCCACATCCGCGCGCGCCAGAAATTGTCGAGGCCGTCGAGCATTTCCCGGGTCAGGACGCCGGCCACGTCGGTGACGACGGCGCCGGCCGCCTCGAACGCGCGTGCGGCTCTTACCGCGACGTCGCGCACCGGCTGCTCCAGCGCCTGGCCAACGCCCAGGTCGAGCATCAGGCCGATGCGCAGCTTGCGCAAGGGCTTGTCGTGGGTCTTCCAGTGGATGTCGTTGGAGGGCAGGCTCATGCCGTCGCGGCGGTCGGGCTTTGACAGCACGCTCATCATCAAGGCGGCGTCATCGACCGTGCGGGTCATCGGACCGGCGACACGGCCAACATAAGGCGGATCGATCGGAATGCGTCCAAGGCTCGGCTTTAACCCGACCAGGCCGCACCAGCACGCCGGCAGTCGCACGGAGCCGCCGATGTCGGTGCCGAGATGCAGCGGGCCATAGCCGGCGGCACCTGCCGCGCCCGCGCCCGTACTGGAGCCGCCGGGATTTTTGGAAAGATCCCAGGGATTGCGGGTGAGGGGATGAAAGCTCGATAGACCCGACGACAGCATGCCGTAGTCCGGCATCGTGGTCTTGGAGAAAATCACCGCACCTGCCTCGCGCAACCGTGCGGCCGGCGGTGCATCCGCCGCAGCCGGCACCAGCGGAACGCTGGCGGCCCCGAGCGGCACCGGCACGCCCTTGGTGGCGATGTTTTCCTTGATCGTCACGGGCACGCCGTCGAGCAGGCCCATGCACCGGCCTTGCTGCCAGCGTTCGGTCGATGCCTTGGCGGTCAGGCGCGCGCCTTCCGGGTCGAATGCGTACAACGCCTTGATATGGGGTTCCCACACCGCGATATGCGCCAGCACGTCCTCCAGCACCTCCGACGGCGAGAACTGCTTGGCCCGAAAGCCCGCGATCAGATCGACGGCGCTGAGATCGTGCAGCGAGGTGACAGTTTCGTTCGATGCCGTTTCTTTCGATGTCGATTTATGCATGGGCGGCCACCGGCAGACGGGTTTCGATGATACGCGCGAACATGCTGGCGCC
>JAJYAH010000018.1 GCA_021779635.1 Pseudomonadota bacterium
CTGGCGGACAGCAATTGTGCATGGTGCCATGGCTCGTGGGGCCAAGGTCATGCGACCGCACCGGTGTTGGCCGGGCAGTGGGCCCCATACCTTGAACGTCAACTTTTAGGGTTTCGGGAGCATTCGCTGGATAGCCCCTCTGCCCGACAATACATGTGGGGCGCAGCCGAAAGGCTTAATCCGGCGACGGCTCACGCTTTGGCCGTCTACTTTTCGACCCTGACTGCCGAGCCCGCGAGTGACGGAGACGAGCGGCTCGCGGCAGCAGGGGAACGCATCTACCGAGATGGCATTCCGGATTCCAATCTCCCGTCGTGTGTTCCCTGTCATGGTCTCGCTGCAGAAGGTCTCGGAGGGATTCCGCGGTTGGGCGGCCAATCCTACAACTATTTGAAACGGAAGCTCGATCAGTGGGGAAGGGGGTATGATGCGGCGACGCCGCCTCCAATGCCCGAGATTGCCGGCAAATTCTCGGAAAGCGAAATTGAGGCGCTGGCGTCCTACCTAAGCTTCATAGGAAGCAGACGCCAAGCCACACGATAGATGACCGAGCGTGGTCAGGCCTTCAGCAGCCGCGATGATGACGGTGCTGTCCCTGATCGCGGCTGGTACCGAGCGGCTCGCCAGATGCGGAATTGTGCGCGAGATATTTTTCCGGGTCAGCTTCAAACGCGTCCCGGCTCTGGCGGTTCTCGAAATAGTAGGCCCGACCTTGGTATACAGTCGAGATCGGCGCTCCTGACGCGGCAAAGGCATGACCGCTCACTGGGTCGAACAAGTTGCCGGGGCGGTTGCCCGCCGAAGGCGGCACCGTGTCGCGGCGGTCGTCATCGTGATGGTGCGTCCTGGAGTCTCCCACGCCGCAGCCTCCGCCCATCCGTGTCATGAGAAAGAATGCTCCGATCGCCAGCGCGATCCAGAGCCAATTTTGTCCGAGCCATTCCATTTCGGCCTCCTGTAACTATCGGCATGAGACGAGTACTGTCCCTACGGACTTCGTCGAACTAGCCCGCGAGCCCCCGCGTCGCAGCGCAAGCGAGGTAGTCACGCGTGAGTGGTACTGCGTCGATCTTCTTGCTCAACTGGATTTGAAAGACGACGAGGCCGGAGTGGCGAAATCCGGCCTCGCATCCCGCGAGATAGAACTCCCACATGCGGCAGAATCGCTGATCATAGAGCGCAGCAACGCGATCGCGGCTCGCCATGAAACGTTGCCGCCATGCCCTCAGCGTTTCGGCGTAGTGCACACGCAGCACCTCGATATCGGTGATATAGAGACCGGCACGCTCAATGACCGGAACGACTTCGGAGAGTGCTGGAGCATAGCCGCCGGGAAAGATGTACTTCTGCATCCACGGCTGTGCCCCGCTCGGCCCGCTCGCAGAGCCGATGGTATGCACCAGACCGACTCCGTCATCGGTCAACAAGTCCCGAAGCTTCTCGAAATATTCCCGATAGTGCCCGACACCAACATGTTCGAACATCCCAACGGATACAATGCGGTCGTATAGGCCGTTTTCATGCCGAAAATCCTTCAGGTGGAAATGCACGCGGTCACCGAGTCCCGCTTTGGCGGCGCGCTCGTTGGCGTAGCGGTGCTGCTCGGTAGAGAGGGTGATACCGGTGACGTCGATGCCTGACGTTTCAGCGAGGTGCAGAGCCAGCCCGCCCCAACCCGACCCGATATCGAGCACCTTGTGACCCGGACGCAGAAGCAGCTTGGCTGAGAGGAGATCTTTCTTTTGTCGTTGTGCGACCTCCAGCGTATCGTCTAGCGACTGGTAGTAAGCGCAGGAATATTGCCTGTCGCTGTCCAAGAAGAGCCCGTAAAGCGCATCCGACAAGTCATAGTGATGCGCGACGTTGGCGCGCGCGACGGAAGCAGGATTGTACTGAGTGACACGTCGCATCAGTCGCCGTGCGGCGCTGCCGACGCGTTGCACCCAATGTCCGTCGTGCCAGCCGAGATTGCCCAGACAGAGATCGAGTAGGTCGTAGATGTTGCCGCCCTCGACCACGAGCGTGCCACCCACATAGGCTTCGCCGAGCGAGAGATCGGGATTGAATGCCAGCCGCCGCACGGTCGCCCAATCTGTAATACGAATCGTCGCGACGGGACTGCCGGAGCCGAAGCCAAACCTGCGGCCGTCGGGCGCGATCAACGTAAGCATGCCGCGTTGGATGACTCGCCGCAGTACGGCTTGCAGGAGCGTCAGAGAAGCGCGCGTCGGCGATCCCGAAGACGGCATCGGAGCAAATCGCTGATCTTCATTCGCAGAAATAGTGGACATATTCGTCTCGCGCCTCGAATTCTCATCACCACTTTAAGGTCATTACCCCTTCGTTGATCCGCGAAGCTTGATCTGCGTTAAAGATAGCGATCGGAAACTCTCATATCGTCTTTTGCAGATCGTGACGGCTGTCCGGCCGAAACAGTGCGAGAGAGCCGATGAAGCAAACCAACGTGGTGCTCTGTGCCCCAGTTCGAACCGCAATCGGAACGTACGGCGGCTCGCTAAAGGACGTCGTCGCGCCGGACTTGGGCGCGGCTGTTATCAAGCAAACCCTGTCTCGCGCGAAAATCGAAGGCGGCGCGATCGATACTGTCGTGATGGGCCAAGTGGTCCAAGCCGGAGCAAAAATGAATCCAGCGCGCCAGGCGGCGATCAAGGCCGGCGTTCCGGCGAACGTGCCCGCCATGACTGTCAACCGGGTCTGTGGCTCAGGGGCACAAGCTATCGCGACAGCTGCTCAGGAGATCATGCTTGGGCTCGCCCGCGGTGCTGTGGCCGGCGGTATGGAGAACATGGATCAGTCGCCTTACCTGATGGCCGGCGGGCGCTGGGGTTACCGGATGGGCGATGCGCAGATCTACGACAGCATGCTGCGTGACGGACTGAACGACGCTTTCTGCGATCAACATTCGGGCTGGGTGACGGAGGATTTAGTCAGCAAATTCCAGATTACGCGTGACGCTCAGGATCGCTGGGCATTGCGCACCCAGGAGAGGTTCGGAGCCGCGCAGGCAGCCGGCAAGTTCGACGCCGAGATTGCGCCTGTGGAGGTGCCAACGCGAAAAGGTCCGCTCGTCTTTCGGAAGGATGAGAATAACCGGCCAGATACAACACTCGAAACTCTTTCCAAGCTCAGGCCGGCCTTTCGCAAGGACGGTACGATCACCGCGGGTAACGCGCCGGGCCTCAACAGCGGCGCTGCCGCAATGGTCGTTGCCGATGAAGCGTGGACTGAAGAGCGCGGCATTGAGCCGATGGCGCGGTTGGTCGCCTTTGGTGTGGGTGCAGTCGATCCGGGGATGTTCGGGCTTGGGCCGGTGCCGGCAGTCCGGCAGGCCTTGGAGCGGGCCGGATGGAAGCTTGCCGACCTCGAACGCGTTGAAATCAATGAGGCCTTTGCTGCAATCGTCCTGGCGGTGACGCGTGAGCTTGGATTGAGCGAGGATATTGTCAATGTGGAAGGCGGCGCCATCGCGCACGGCCATCCTATCGGCGCGACCGGCGCCGTACTGACGACGCGCGTGCTCCATGCGATGCGTCGTGAGGGCATACGACGTAGCATGGTCACGTTGTGCATCGGCGGCGGCCAGGGCGTGGCGCTGGCGCTCGAAGCGGTCCGATGATGAGAACCCGATAACGTCACCTTTCGGCTAGAGTAGGAATTGTCGATCTAAGGAGCACATACAATGGATACGAAGAACAATACGTTTGCGATGGGCACCGATCAGATGAAAGCGTTGTTCGCGTGGTGGAGTCCGGGGGACGACGGCAGCGACGGCATCGGTCGCCGCCAGATCAGCCGATTCCAGAAGTTGGGCGGGGAGCTTCAGAAGGCGTGCATTGACGCCTGCAACAGCGAAATGAGCGCGATGTTCAGCGGCAATGGTCGCCTTGGTCATTCGTTCCAGGAACTCCTCCAGGTCCGCCGGCCACAAGAGGTATGGGCCGCGGAAGCCGAGATGATGGCCGCTATGTTGGAAGAGGGGTCGGAGCGGGCGAAACGGTGGACTGAATTCACACAGAAGATTCAGGATTGCTGCGCCGCGACGACGCGAGAGGCGGCTGCCGATCTCCGCGAGGTAACTCAGGCTGCAGCCCCACGGTCAGAAAGTTAGAGCAGATTAACCGCTGTCCGCCATGCCAGCCGGCCGTAAGGGTTGTCCCAAGAGAGAGCAGCATCATGAACGCGTTTCTTTATTTTGCCCTGTGGGCCGGTGTCATCTTCCTGATGATGCGGTTTGGCTGTGGCGCTCACGTCATGGGACATGGCCACGCGGACCATGAAGAGCGTCCTGGTGGTTCGACGGGAGCAGCTGGAAAAGCACCATGGAAAGCGCCGGAGACCGACATCGATCCCGTTTGCCGGATGAGTGTGCGAACCGACAGCGCCAGGTCATCGGTATACCGCGGCACGGTCTATTACTTCTGTTCAACCGAGCACCGCGACGCGTTCGAGGCCGAACCAGAGCGCTACGTCGGGCCGCAAACCGGCGCTGCACCAACACGGATGGAGCACCAACATGGCTGAATCTCTCCGCAACTTCGCGAGCAACCGTCCTGGCACGCCCCTATTCAACAGCGCACGGGAGGTGCCACGCATTCCGCTGGTAACGTTCGGGCTGAGCCTGGGCCTGTTCCTCGCTATTACCTACATCCTCTGCGTCAGCTTTGATCTGCTGTTTCCGAACCAGGCAATGTACCCAAGCTGGCAACGGCTCCTGCCAGGATTCACCTGGTTGACATGGTCAAGCTTCCTGCTCGGTCTTATCGAGAGCTTTCTCTATGCCTGGTACGTCGCGCTGATCTTCTGCCCGTTATTCAATTTCCTCGCAGCGAGATCGAAGTGACGGAGCGAGGAACGCTTCGGTTCAAGGGCTAGTCAGGCCGCAGGCGCTTTGGAACGGCGCAACTAGTTCTCCCAGGAAAGAATCTCCCAATTGTCCGCGGTGGCTCTCTCGGGCATCCATTCGGGAAGCGCCATTCGAAAATAAGCTGCCAGTGCATACGCATGAGGCTCATAGGTCGATCGGATCCGCGTCAGCTCTGCTCCCATAGACCGGTCAAGATGGAGTGGGGTTCGTCCGCTGACGACGACGGCGCAAAGGTGTTCGAACTGCTGTTCGCTCAGTCGACTTTCCCGGGGTAATTTCGCAGGTGACCGGAACAGAGACGCGGAGTGTACCAATGTGTGACGACCGGCGGCGAAGGTGAATTGCGCCTGGCGCTTGAGGTCATCATTCGCGCTGAGCATCACGAGCGCGCTAACGTCAATGATGGTGGTCAATGCCGCAAGCCAGGATTGGTTGGGATGCTGGGAGCGGTAGTAGGCCAGCATAGGATACGACAGGTGATTTTGAAGCAGGTCGAGCGACCATTCTTCCCATTCGGCAAGCCTGGCCTCAAGTTTTGCAGGATTGCTTCCACGTCGAAGTATGAATTCGACTGCGGACGGAGGTGAGCCGGCCCGTGCGTCGAGCAGCAGTATGCGAAGCTCGCGGTTGGAGAATGATTGATAGAGTACTGGAAGATAACCAATAACCAGGCCGAGAAAGGTGAATCCAAACGCAGCCTCGACCACCATCACGTACTTTGATGCGAGCGTCTGCGGCTCGCCAGTGCCCAGAGTAAAAAACGAGCTGGCGCTGAAATAGAGATCGTCTGCAAGACTCGACGGAGCATCGCTGGCTCCGCGTCCAATGGACCATTGCAGCGTTGCGAATGCGACGATGAGGCTGATGACCCAGAAGGAGAGAAGCAGCAGTAAGGAGAGGGGGCCATAGATCCCGAGATACTTGTCGCGCCGCTGCTCAGATCGAACGAGCCGAGCGATTGCTGCGTACGGCACCCAAGTCACATGATAAAAGATCCGAGTGATTGCTGGGAGCCTGCGCACGTGGCGGGCAACGACAACCGTTTGAAAGGCATCCGAGACGGCGGCTGCCAACAGCGCAAGCCCAAGGACACCTGCGATCAGATGCATTGAGAATTCCTTGCGAATTGCGTTTTGCGTTTCTTGATTGGCAATTTGTAAGGATCGCGCACTTCCTGAATACAATCCTTAACTTGAGTCAAAGATGTTGCTTTCGCATCTCCCGTTCAAAAGTGAGCGTCGACTGCATTGATCACATGCCTCGCTGGCTCATGCGGGATGATGTGCAGTTCCCCGATCCCGACTTGATCGAGATTAAGGAATTCCGAGTGCGGTTCAAGCCATGAAGAACTCAACACGCTGTACCGTGTGTGGATCTTTCCTGCAGAGAGTCGGCAACATGGATACTAACATCGAGCACTCGGATTTCTGGGCAGCTGCGATCATCATGATCGTCATAGCGTCCTGGCTTTTCTATCGTTATTTCGCGCCGAAAACCTGGCGCGAATGGGCGGGGGCGGGCCTTGTCCAGGCGTTCATCATCGCGCTCTATGCCGAGATGTATGGCTTCCCGCTCACGATCTATCTGCTTGTCCGGTTCTTTCATCTGGATCGTACCAGCCTCAATGCCAACCTGTGGTCGACGCTGCTTGGAATGGGCGAGGTAGGCATGATGATTTCGATGCTGGTCGGATACGCCCTGCTATTCGTCGGCATTGGTTTGTTCATTCAGGGGTGGCGCGAGCTGTACCGCGCACATCAGGAAAACCGTCTCGCCACAGATGGACTCTACGGCCTGGTCAGGCATCCGCAGTACACCGGCCTGTTTATCGGGCTTTTCGGCGAGGGCATAGTGCACTGGCCGACCGTATTCTCCGTAATCCTGTTTCCCATCATCGTGCTTGTCTACACGTTGCTGGCGTACCGCGAGGAGCGGTACATGCTGGAGCGGTTTGGACAACAGTATCGGATCTACCGGCAACAAGTGCCGATGTTCTTCCCCGGTCAGCACAGTTGGAAGCAATTCATCAACCGCTCGCAGATGGGGTTTTGACCTCTTGTCGATGCAATTCGGCCACGGCTCCCTATTGGCCAGACCGTGTGCAGGTGATGTCAGACCGCTGCCGCTCGCCGTCGCTCCTGGGGATGGTCATGAGAAGGGTCCTGTTCGCTATCCAAATCGTTCTCCTCGCCGCTGTCTTTTGGTGGTTGGTTCCATACCAGCTTCTTCCTGGTCCGCCACCGTCGGCTCCGATCGCCGCGGTCGCGCCGCCAGCATCTGCCGAGGCACGTGGACTGCCGACGCTGGCACCAATGCTCCGGCAGGTCATGCCCGCTGTCGTGAGTATTACCGTTCAGGCGAGGGAGCCGGCGGAGGACAATCCACTCTATAAAGATCCGTACTACCGAAGATTCTTTGAAAATCAGGCGCCAGCAGAGCGCCAGATCCTGGCGGCCGGCTCCGGAGTCATCATCGATGCAGATCGCGGGCTCGTGGTGACCAATAACCATGTCGTGAAGAATGCCGAAAAGATTGGCGTTGCTCTATCGGATGGCCGACGTCTCGAGGCGAAGCTGATCGGGACAGATCCGCCGACGGATATTGCTCTGGTCAGCATTTCGGCGGCGGGCCTCGTCGCACTTCCGTTCGGCAATTCTGACACCGTCGAAATCGGCGACTATGTTGTGGCAATTGGCAACCCTTTCGGCCTCGGCCAGACCGCCACCATGGGCATCATCAGCGCGCTCGGTCGCACAGGCCTCGGGATTGAGGGCTATGAGGATTTCATCCAGACAGACGCGGCCGTCAATCCAGGCAATTCGGGGGGAGCACTGGTCGGCGTTGACGGAAAGCTGGTCGGGATCAACGCTGCTATCGTCGGCCCCTCAGGCGGCAATGTCGGCATCGGGTTCGCCATCCCGGTCGACATGGCCCGCGACGTCGCCGACCAACTTGCTCGCTTCGGCAAGGTCGCACGCGGCCAGTTGGGGATCTCGATCGAAGACCATCCTTCCGCCATGCCGGTCGCCATGCAGGCGCAAGTGCCTCCTGGCGCAATGGTCACCAGCGTATCGCCCGGATCGCCAGCCGAGAAAGCGGGAATTCGGCGGGGTGACGTCATCACTGCGATCGATCAAAGGGCGATCTTCAATTCCGGTCAGTTGCGTACACGAATCGGTCTGGTGCGCGTTGGCACGTCCGTCGAAGTCGCGCTTCTGAGGAACGGTGCGCCGCTCAAAACGAACGTTGTTGTGGCCCCGGCCGTGCGATGAGGCAGAGCCAGCCGGCCGCGTCGCGCATGAAAAGACAGGTACCGTCCGATAACGCAACGTTGCGGCGCCGAGCGAGGTTGCCAATAATCCCGGCGCTGGTTCTGGTCGCGATGCTCAATGCCGCGTGCTATCCGCTGATTGCCATCGGGCTCGGCTTTGCGCCGCTTCTGTTCTTCGCGACGCTTCGAGCCCTCATTGCGGGTGCGGCACTCGCGGTCATGGCGGCGCTGCTGCGCCGCCCGGTGCCGCGTGCAGGAACAACCTGGTTACTTCTCGCTGGGATCGGTGCAGCGTCCACGAGCCTTGGTTATCTCGGGATGTTCCATGGCGCGGAGTTTGTCTCTCCGGGATTGGCGACCGTGATTGCGAACAGTCAGCCGCTTGTTGCGGCAGTCCTGGCGCAAGTGTTTCTTCACGAACGGCTCGCTCCTTTGCGGCACTTCGGTCTCTTAGTCGGCTTTGCAGGCATCGTCGCAGTGAGCATGCCGCGGTTAATCGCGGGCGACAGCGCCGGCTTTGCGATCGGCCTCGCATACATCATCCTCGCAGCCGCCGGCGTAGCGGCAGGAAACGTGTTGATGAAGTCAGTCAGCGGTCGGGTCGACCCGCTGGTTGCGATGGCCGCGCAGTTGCTGTTCGGCGCCGTTCCTCTCGGCGTCGCAGCGGTATTGCGCGAGGAGCCGACGGCAATCCTCTGGACGCCCCAATTCATCGCGAGCCTGTTGGGATTGGCTCTGCCCGGGACCGCGCTCTCCTACTGGCTTTGGTTTACGTCTCTTGAGCGTATTCCGCTCGGCCGGGCAAACGCTTTCACCTTCCTGACACCCTTCTTCGGGCTCTCGTTGGGCATCGCATTTTTCGGGGAGCGCCCTGGCGGAATGGCCGTTGTCGGGCTGCTGCTCACGGTCGTGGGCGTCGCTTTCGTCGAGCGGGCAGGGCCCGACCCCTCGCGTTCGGGATGATCGGAGCCGCCAAGGGAACAATGGCAACGGGCTATCGCGGTGAACTTGATCTGATTATGCGGAGAATGCGTTAGATAGATTAGGAGAAAAGATGAGAACCATTCGCGAATTCGCGCACTTTCGCGAGGCAAGACTGAGGCAAGCTTGGTGTTGACCAGACAGATCTTCGGAGCGATGTTTGATCAAGATTAAGGTCGCCAGAAGCGTTCGTGCATAAATTTTCTTTAGAGACTGTTCTTGCCGGAGATACGTCAAGATGCTCGCAGCACTGTCCCATGGTAACGAATCGCGCCGTACAGCTCTCCTGGTCATGAAGTCGGGTAGCGAGGCTACGCTATGCCCGTTTTTTGGCAAGTGTGATGGGCTTTTGCTAATCGATCCTGATACCGACTCGCGCGAGTTTCACGCCAATATAGAGCATACCGCCGAACAAATGTGCGACGTGGTCCTCAAGAGCGGTGTTCATCGGCTTGTCTTGGGTTTCATCCCCGGTGCGATGGCTCGAAAGCTGCGCGCTGCGGGAGTCGACATCAGGCTTGGCTCCTGTGTCTGCGCGGTCGAAGATCTCGCGGCCTGTTTCGATGTTCTACCCGCACTCTAATTCTTCCGAATCCCTCGAAGACCTCAGGCGCATTCTTTGATGTGAACTTTGAAATCCGCGCAAATATTAATAGAAATTGCAAATTTCCCTTCTAGCCGGACGACGCATCCCCCCGGGGAGCGCCCCACAAGGCGCTGCCATCACTGTCTCTGCTAGCGCCTCACCTTAACAGAGATCAAAGAGTCTGGCCGAATTCTGCAATTGAATGTTGGCGTTAGCCCGGCCAACCGCGCTGATTGGAGAAGGTGATGGAAATCAAACGAGAGCATCAAATCAACTTTTGGTACATCGTGGCCTCCATCATGGCGATTTTTCTGATTCAGGATTTCCTGTATCAGCCCACGCACATCAAGACGATCCCATACAGTGAGTTTGAGCAGCTCGCCGATCAGGGGAAAATTACCGACATCGTCGTCGGCGCGACGACCATCACCGGGACCTACAAAGCGGCGGAAACCCAGACCAATCCGGCAGCGAGCCAGACGCCGGCGGCAAGCCGGGCCTCATCCCCAGGCCAAGCGCCGGTGGCGGGGCAGGCACCGCCTGCAGGACAGGCTGCGGCGCCACCGGCCCAGCCGCAACATTTTCAGACCTATCGCGTCTCGTCGGAACTCGCCGAGAAGCTCATGAAGGACAAGCTCTCCTTCTCTGGCGAAGCGCCACCAGGCCTTCTCCAGACCGTGTTGAGCTGGATTCTCCCCAGCCTCGGCTTCATCCTTCTGTGGATGTTCATGGTCCGGCCAATGGCCGGGCAGGGCATGGGAGGCCTGATGTCGGTCGGCAAGAGCAAGGCCAAAGTCTTCGTCGAGAATGACGTTCGCGTCACCTTCGCGGATGTGGCGGGTGTTGACGAAGCGAAGGAAGAGCTAAAGGAAGTCGTCTCCTTCCTCAAGGATCCAGCCGGGCATGGCCGGCTGGGGGCACGCGTGCCAAAGGGCGTACTGCTGGTTGGGCCACCCGGAACCGGCAAGACGCTGCTCGCCCGTGCCGTGGCCGGCGAAGCCGGCGTGAAGTTTTTTTCAATATCCGGCGCCGAGTTCGTTGAAATGTTCGTAGGCGTTGGCGCAGCGCGCGTACGTGACCTCTTCGAACAGGCACGGCAGAACGCGCCTGCCATCGTCTTTATCGATGAACTGGATGCACTCGGGCGCGCCCGCGGGACCTATCTTCCAGGTGGCGGTGGTCATGATGAAAAGGAGCAGACACTTAATCAGCTATTGAGCGAGCTCGATGGTTTCGATCCGTCGGTTGGCGTCGTTTTGCTCGCAGCGACCAACCGACCCGAAATTCTCGACCCCGCCTTGCTGCGACCCGGCCGCTTTGATCGCCAGATCCTTGTCGACCGTCCCGACAAGAAGGGTCGGTCGGATATCCTCATGGTGCATCTGAAAAAGATCAAACTGACGCCGGGGTTGGCGGTGGACGCGATTGCTGCTCTCACGCCGGGCTTCACCGGCGCCGACCTTGCCAATCTTGTTAACGAGGCTGCGCTTCTCGCGACCCGCCGCGGAGGTGACGGGGTGACCCTGGACGACTTCACCCGGGCAATCGAGCGGATCGTAGCTGGCCTCGAAAAACGCAACCGCTTGCTCATTCCGGAAGAGCGGGATGTGGTTGCTCACCATGAAATGGGACATGCGCTGGTGGCGATGTCGCTTCCTCGTGTCGACCCTGTGGAGAAGGTCTCGATCATTCCTCGCGGCATCGGGGCGCTCGGCTACACCATGCAGCGACCTACCGAGGACCGGTTCCTGATGGACCGCAGCGAGCTCATGAATCGGATGACGGTTCTTCTCGGCGGTCGCGCTGCCGAGAGTCTGTTCTACAAGGACGTGTCGACCGGCGCTGCAGATGACCTTGCGAAGGCTACCGATATCGCGCGGAGCATGGTCGTGCGCTTCGGCATGGACCCTAAGCTCGGTCAAGTCACCTACGAGCCCGAGGCCGCGCCGTTCCTGGGCGGATCGGGCGGCGGCGATTGGCAGCCGCGGCGCTATGGCGAAGCAACGGCGGATGCCATCGATACCGCCGTACGTGAGCTCATTGAGGTCGCCTTCAAGAGGGCAGTGGGGATTTTGACGGCTAATCGCAGTCTCCTCGATCACGCGGCAGCGGAGCTCCTGGCGAAGGAGACTTTCTCCGCCGAGGATTTGAAGAAGATTGCGGCTGGTCTTGCTTCTATGGGTTCGAGCGAGGCGGCATAGATCGAACCGCTCGCAAGTTCGGTGGCAAGCTGTAGCCGCGTCGGAGGGGTGCTGGCGCAATGGCGCTTTGATCTAACTCAACCGACCCATTGTCGAACGATAATTGTTGTATGGTCAGCGCCTTATGATTGCTTGCTTTCGCTCGCTCATTCAGCTGGCCTCGGTTTGCTTGTTGGGCTTGTTGTAGCCCCGGTAGGGTTCGCGTCTGGGTAAAAGCGCTTGAAGTGACGCGGAAAGCGTGACGCGAGATAGGCATAGAGCACGTTTCTGAGAAGTTCGCCGAAGCCGATCGCCAGCGTCGCCTCATAAACCGGCATTCGATAAATAGCCACAAACGCGATTGCCGGCACCTTTGGGACCGGCGAGGGCAAGGCAATCGCCAGGAAGAGAGCAAAGGACCCGTATTCCGAAAGAAGACGCATGGAATAGGTCCAGATCATTGATTTTGCGATGTCGGGATAGAGTTCGACAAGCAGTTCCCAACCCAGATGATGAAAGCCGAGATAGAGTCCGAGGGACGCTATGGTAGCGCCCGCTGCGGCCCATAAGCCGGTCGCGATCCATCGTGCTGGGTTGATGAAAACGGCAATCGCGACCAGCCACTCGACCGGAACCGTCAGCGTAGCCGTGCCAAAGAATGCGCTTAGCCCGACGATGTATGGAAACCATGCTGCCTTCGCCGTCGCGCTCAGAACGGCTGTAATTTTGTGGGTGAAAAGACGTAAAATCATTGTACGAGTGATGGCTTTGTGATCGGCCGCCGCTAGGTGAATCAATAGCCAGCCAAAGGCCCTACCGGTCTTTGATGGAGGTTAATTGTTGCATCCGAAAACGGCAGGTAACAGTTCACATCAGCGATGAAGTATCGCAATGCGGTTCGTGCGCTCGCATCGACATGCGCTTTGCTTAGTTGATCTCAATCAAGGTATGTCGTGGCGATCGGCTTAGGTTGGCGCTGCTCTTGTCGTGCGGTGGCGAGATCCTTTTTGACACTCGCGCAGGGCATCCAATCAAGGAGCTGTCTGTGCGTCGCCAAATCGGTCTTGCGGTGACCCTCCTCATAGCGCTGATCATCGCGCACTGCGGATATGCCGCAGCGGCGAACGCCGACCCCGACGGCTGTGTGGCGTGGTCGCCAGCGACGGAGGGTTACGGAGGCGCGTGCGTGGCGCGTGCCAAGACAGAAATTGATGTGAATTATTCGGACTTCCTAAGGCGGGTCAACCAGAACGAGGTCCGTGAAGTCACGCTGACCGGCTCGATGGCCGTCGGTACGCTCAATACCGGGAAGCAGTTTCGTACCGTGCTTCCCGAGGATCCCGATCTGGTCACTCGGCTCATCGACCATAGAGTCGAGGTGAGGGTAGTGCGGGCTGAGAGCATCTCGACGCTTGCGGATCTACTGATCACATCGCTTGTCGTTCTCATGCTCGTAGCGCTTATGGCCCGTATCCAGGGCGAGCAACAAAGCAGCAGCCAGAGTGCTCATGGTTTTGTGAAGTTGCGCGCGAAATCAGGAACAGAAATCGCCCGCCACACGACCTTCCAAGAAGTCGCCGGCGTTGACGAGGCCAAGCAGGATTTGCAGGAGATCGTCGAATTCCTGCGCGACCCCGGCAAGTATCAGCGCCTGGGCGGACGGATTCCGCGCGGCGTGCTGCTGGTCGGTCCTCCCGGCACCGGCAAGACGCTGATCGCGCGCGCGGTGGCCGGCGAAGCCAACGTGCCCTTCTTCACCATCTCCGGCTCAGACTTCGTCGAGATGTTCGTCGGCGTCGGCGCAAGCCGCGTCCGCGACATGTTCGAGCAGGCCAAGAAGAACGCGCCCTGCATCATTTTCATCGACGAAATCGACGCGGTCGGCCGCCATCGTGGCGCCGGCCTTGGCGGCGGCAATGACGAACGCGAGCAGACGCTGAACCAGTTGCTGGTCGAGATGGACGGCTTCGAGGCCAATGAGGGCGTGATCCTGATCGCCGCGACCAACCGTCCGGACGTGCTCGACCCGGCACTGTTGCGGCCCGGCCGCTTCGACCGCCAGGTCGTGGTGCCCAATCCCGACGTCGTCGGCCGCGAGCAGATTCTCAAGGTGCATGTCCGCAAAGTCCCGCTCGCGCCCGATATCAACCTCAAGACCATTGCGCGCGGCACGCCCGGCTTTTCCGGCGCCGACCTGATGAACCTCGTCAACGAGGCGGCGCTGACCGCGGCACGGCGCAACAAGCGCATGGTGACGCAGGCCGAGTTTGAGGAGGCTAAGGACAAGGTCATGATGGGTGCCGAGCGCAAGTCGCTGGTCATGACCGAGGAAGAGAAGTTGCTGACCGCCTACCATGAGGGCGGCCACGCGATCGTCGGCCTCAACGTCATCGCCACCGATCCGATCCACAAGGCGACCATCATTCCGCGCGGCCGTGCGCTCGGCATGGTGATGCAGCTGCCGGAGCGCGACAAGCTGTCGATGTCGCTCGAGCAGATGACCTCGCGTCTTGCCATCATGATGGGCGGCCGTGTCGCTGAAGAGCTGGTGTTCGGCCGCGAGAAGGTGACCTCCGGTGCGGCGTCAGACATCGAACAGGCGACACGTCTTGCGCGCATGATGGTGACCCGCTGGGGCCTCTCGGAAGAACTCGGCACCGTGTCCTATGGCGAGAACCAGGACGAGGTGTTCCTGGGGATGTCGGTGTCGCGCACGCAGAACGCCTCCGAGGCGACGGTGCAGAAGATCGACAGCGAGATCAAGCGCCTGGTCGAGGAAGGCTATCAGCAGGCGACCAAGATCCTGACCGAGAAGCGCGCCGATCTCGAAGCGCTTGCCAAGGGCCTCCTGGAATACGAAACGCTCACGGGGGACGATATCGTCGATCTGTTGAAGGGCAAGAAGCCGAACCGCGAGTCGGTGAATGAGCTAGTGGATCGCGGCCCGAATATATCAGCATACTAGGATTTCATCGGTCCTGGTTAAGGAAGGCGCCGCGATGAATTCATTACTACGGCTCTTTCGCATCGTGTTGGAGGCATTGCGATTTGCGAGCGGGCTGGCATTCGCCCGGCTTCGTCTCGCGCGCAAGCCGTTCAACCCACCGGAGCAGCTTTGCCTGAGCTTTGCGCGGCTCGGAACAACCTTTATCAAGTTTGGGCAGGCGCTCAGCATGCGGCGGGATGTCCTTCCCGACGAATATGTCGCCGCACTGCAGTCATTGCAGGACCATATCGCGCCGTTCCCGACAAAGGATGCGATCGTCGAGATCGAGCGAGGCCTTGGGCGGCCGGTCAAGGAGCTGTTCACCAGCTTTGACGAGAAGCCGCTGGCAGCTGCCTCGGTTGCGCAAGTCCACGGGGCCGAGCTCCCTGACGGGCGCCGGGTCGTCGTGAAGGTTCGCCGGCCCAACATCAAAGGGCAGATCGACGCGGACATGCGCGCGCTCGCAGCGGTGGCGCGGCTCGCCACGCGGCTGATCCCGCGCCTCCGGCACTATCAGCCGTTGCGGATCATCGAGGAAATCTGGAGCAACCTGCGTCACGAAACCGACTTCCGCCAGGAGGCACGTAACATCAAGCGTTTCGTCGCAGCTTTTGCTGATTGGCCGACCATTCATATCCCTGATGTTATCGAGGGGCTCGTCAGTGAGGCCGTCATCGTCCAGGAGCGCAGCAGTGGATATCGGATCGATGATCAAGCGATCCGGGCCGAAGGACCGCAGCTGGCCCAGAACTTCGTCGACGCCTATCTGCATCAGGTCTTTGTCCTTGGCGTGTTTCACGGCGACCCTCATCCCGGCAATATCTTCATCACCGCGGATGGAAAGATCTGTCTCCACGACTTTGGGCTAGTTGGAATTCTTGACCGGTCTGCTCGCCGCAAGCTTGCCGCTTTCGCCAGTGCCTTCATTCACCAGGATGCAGATTGGCTTCTCGATGCCGCGATCGATCTAGGCGTGCTGGGCGGGGAGATGAATCGCGCGGAATTTCGCCATGGACTCGCGGAGATTGTCGCCGATTATGCGGTGCGTCCCGTCAAGGAGTGGTCGATGGCCGAAGCATTTCTGCGAATTGCGCATCTCGGCCGAGCGCAAAACGTCTTCATCCCTTACGAGATGATCGTTCTCATGCGCGCCATGTTCAATGCCGAACATGCCGTGCGTACGCTGGATCCGGAATTCCAACTGCTGGAGAGCCTGCAGACGAAGGGGCCGCAGATGTTGAAGTCGGCAATGGAGGAGGCGGACTGGGACACCATGATCGATCGCCTGAAACACGGTACCGTGGCTGCCATTCAAGAGCTGCCGGCCGTCTTGGGTTCGTGGACCCGACGGCTCAGCCAGCAGGGGGAGGGCTTCGGACTGAGCGTGCGGTTTCACGGTCTGGAAGGTTTGGAGACGCATCTCGACCGCAGCAGCAATCGCATTGCGCTCGCGCTTGTCACTTTGGGGCTTTATGTTGCCGGGTCATTGCTCATGCTGCATAGCGTCGGTCCCCGCCTTTACGACGACATTCCCGTCTTCGCAGCTCTAGCCTACGCCCTGGCGCTTTGGCTTACCTTTCGCTTGGCCCGCGGTATCTCCCGGTCGGGACGGCTCTAGTCCCTCCTATCCGGCAATTAGACGCGTCGTCAGCGGTTCGCAATGCAGTATCGGGCTCAACTTTAACATCGATCAAGTTCTTGAAAGAAAATTTTTGATCGGGGAGGGCCAGGGCTTGCTTTAAATCAAGGTTGTGAATGGCGCCTGCTCGATCCTTGTGACCCTGACAAGTCAAGGAGGAGTCGTCATGGCACATTCCGCAATCAAGGTACAGCGCGACAGGCCAACACCGCCGGTCGAGACCTCCCATCCGCTGATGCACCGCTTGCTTCGAAGGCTTCGTTCCGAATTGGACGAAACTTTCGACCGGTTCTCCCGTCACGTTGAAGAATTTCCATCCTTGCATCCATTGCACCGGATCGTCGGTCTCGAGCGCCGACTGCGCCATGGCATGCCGCTGGGCTCCATCGGCGCAGCCGTCGACGTGGCGGAAGAAGACGAGCTGTTCCGGATCACTGTCGAGCTGCCCGGCATCGAGGCGAAGGATGTGGAGGTGTCTCTATCCGATGATACGCTCATCATCAAAGCCGAGAAGACAGACACAAGAGGAGAGCAAGCTCAGAGCTATTATCTGCGCGAGCGGGAATACGGCTCGCTGGAACGATTTATCGAAATCCCGGTTGGGGTTGACCAAGATAGGATAAAAGCGCAGTTCGGCAATGGCGTGCTGACGGTCGAGCTGCCGAAGACGCCTGAAACGGTAAGGAAGCATAAGAGGATTCCGGTTCACTGAAGATAGACGGTGGCGCGTTCAACGATGCGGTGGGGCCATTTGCGACCTGCTCCAGCGTGGTTAACTCGCGTCCGCTCTCCCGTGTCTGCGAGACAGCGGCTCTGACTGCGAAACCACGCTTCAAGACCTCGGTCGATTCTACCGCGATGCCAACACAGGGACTGTGTTGCGGGCGTCAAGGTTTAACCGAAAACTGGGTGGGAGGAGTGGAATGCCGTTGGCGATCGAAAATGCGGATCTCAGCGCACGGCAGGAGTCCCGCGCAAGCCGCCGAGCTGGATTTGATATGGATCAAGGTCAGTTCGCCCGGATCAGCCATCCTACATTTGTTCATGAGAAGTCGCGCCATGTCCGGGTCGAACACGATACCGTCGAAGGGAAGGCAGGCTCTGATAAGCCTTGTGCGACGGATTCTTGCTGCTGCGGCCCTTTTCTTAGCTATTTTCCTAGCCGGGCCCGAAGCTCAGGCGTGCGATTCTCATCATTCTCGCGCTGCTGCTGGAAACTCGATAAGCCTTGCGCACAGGGCGAAATTGGCTCCTGCGGGGGTTGAGGTGTTCGCCGAGGTGATTTTGGCTGAAAAGTCGGTCAGCACCTCTCCCGTGCATGTGAGCGGTGTCGGACTTTTCTGTGAAAGCCCCTCCGAGGCAGACGGTTTCGGTTGTACCCCGGGCCAGTGCTGCCCTGCCTGTTCGTCAGCTATCAGCGCTCCGAATCAGAGCATTGCTTCTCCGGCCGGATCGGGTGACCACGTGTCATTTATTCCCGACCGGAACTCGTCGACCGAGCTCATCACGCTCTTTCGACCACCTCGAGCGCTTGCTTGAGACGATGCCGCGCTGCGCGGTGAATCCGTTCTAATCCAGACAAGCCCTCGCGTTCCGTCAGTTGGGTCACGCTTATCCGGCATTGGCCAGTTGACGTTCTCCTTCGCCTGCGTCCAAGCGGGGAAGGCAACAGCGGCTTCACTGGATCGCTTGACGGACTTTCGTTGGCGCGCGTGGAGACTGTCGTCTCGCTAGCACATCGTCGCTTTGCGTCGGTGCTCGACCGCTCATCCACGCAAGCATGGCCTAAACTCCAAACGGGAAGAGAATGTAGAGGTGCCACAATGACCTATTCAACGAACGGTCCGAGGAAGAAAAAAGTCGATTGTAACAATTGCCGGGCACGGATTGATGGGCTCTGCACAGGAGCATCGTCTAATACGTTGCTTGACATCGCCCGGTCAAGAATGGGCGACCGTGAGATCATGGCCGGTCAGGATCTCTTCACCTTGGGGGAGCCAAACGAGACAATCTACAATCTCGTCAGCGGATGGGTATTTCGCTATCAGCTCCTCGAGGATGGTCGCCGTCAGATCCTCGATTTCGCGCTGCCGGGGGCGGTACTTGGATTCCACCCGATTGCACGATCTCTGACGACGTTCGGAGCGCAGACGCTTACGGATTGTGTGGTTTGCGCGATTCCCTATTCGGCTCTTGGCCCGCTGTCGAGGGAACATCCGGAACTCGGTTTGCGACTGGCATGGTTGATGTCGCGGGATCGCAGTCTGGCATACGATCATCTAACAAACATCGGGCGGCGTTCGGCGCGCAAGCGTGTAGCCCACCTGCTCCTCGAGCTGTTTGTTCGTTACCGGGCTCAATGGCCCGGCTTTCGGATCGAGGAGATGCATCTTCCGCTGACGCAGGAGCACATCGGCGATGCTACGGGTCTAACCTCCGTTCACGTCAACCGGGTGCTGCGGGATTTGCGAAGGGATGGCGTCGTCGAATTCCATTACCGCCGCCTCCAAATTCTGGATCCCGACAAGCTCGTGAGCGAAGCAGAAATGGACCCGCAGCTCGCGCTCTCATGGCTTCGGCAAGCATCCCCAAAGGCAGAAGCTGGAAAGCGCCAGGACCCGCCGATCGCTCCGCCAAGCTGTTCAGATGTGGCAGAAAGCAGGAGGCGCGCTTACGCTTAAGGGGGCAGCGCCGTGATCGGCGCCGCCTACGAGCGGCTGCTTCTACCAGGGAGCGCATTCAACCGAAGGGCGAAAACTCTAAAGGCGCGGTCGAAAGCATGGATCAGTCTGTCGAGCCCGAAAAGATACCTGTTGCCCCTGCGGGGTTGTCGAGCGCTGAAGCCGGCCGTCGTCTCGCAAATTACGGCCGTAACGAAATTCCCGAGCGGCATACGCATCCGCTTCTGGCTCTGCTGACAAGGTTCTGGGGGCCGATTCCCTGGATGCTCGAAGCAACGATCATCATCCAGGTGCTGCTCGACAGACGTAGCGAGGCGGTGATCGTCGGGGCACTTCTGGTGTTCAACGCCGCGATCAGTTTCGTCGAGGAGGGGCGAGCGAACAAGGCGCTGGCGCTGCTGCGCAGCCGCTTGACGACCCGTGCGCGGGTGCTCCGTGACGGCCGATGGCGCTCGGTGCCTGCGGCGGAACTGGTTCCCGGCGACGCCATCCATCTGAGGATGGGTGACCTTGCTCCGGCTGACATCAAAATTGCGGACGGTGACATCCTTCTCGACCAATCGGCGCTTACCGGGGAGTCCGTCCCAGTGGAGGCCGGTGCGGGAAAGCTCGCCTATGCCGCCAGCATTGTTCGGCGCGGCGAGGCCACGGGCGAAGTCGTAGCGACCGGCCTGCGCACTTACTTTGGCAAGACTGCAGAACTGGTGAGGACCGCAAAGTCAACCAGTCACCTGGAGACGACGGTGCTTTCCATCGTCAAGGTGCTGATGATGCTCGATGCCGTGCTGGTCGGCGTCCTGCTTCTGTACGCGGCATGGGCAGGGGTGCCCTTTGCGGACGTGGCTCCCTTCGCGCTTATTCTTCTCGTCGCCTCTGTTCCGGTCGCACTCCCGGCCACCTTCACTCTGGCGACTGCGCTCGGATCGACTGAACTGGCGCACCATGGCGTATTAGTCACGCGGCTGTCGGCGGTCGAAGAAGCGGCAGGGATGGATGTCCTCTGCACAGACAAGACGGGCACCATTACCGAGAACCGCCTCGCGCTTGCCGCGGCTTCACCGCTGGTTCCGGTCTCGGAAGATCAGCTTCTGTACTGGGCCGCGCTTGCCTGCGATGCTGCAACGCAGGATCCGATCGATCTTGCAATTCTCGATGCGGCCTCCGCACGCAACCTCCTTGCCGAACTGCCGCAGCGGATCGAGTTCGTTCCATTCGATCCCGCAAAGCGCTTTTCGCTCGGGCATTATCAGGACCGGACGGGAGCGCTTTATGTCGTCAAGGGAGCGCCCCAGGCGGTGGCGGCACTCGTTGCCGACGCCCCGAACGTCGGAGCACTCGGCGCGCAACTAGCCGCCGCCGGAAACCGCGTTCTTGCTGTGGCTTCGGGCAGCGACCGGGATAATCTGCGTCTGGCCGGGCTCCTGGCGCTTGACGACCCGCCGCGCGCGGATTCCGGATCGCTGGTCAAAGGTCTTCAGGATCTCGGTATTCGCGTGGTGATGGTCACCGGCGATAACGTTGCGACGGCCTGCGCGATAGCGCAACGGGTCGGCATCGGCGACCGCGGCGCGACGGCCGAAGCGCTCGACCGGCTGGACGGCAGCCGGGCGCTTGATCACGACGTCTACGCGCGCGTGTTTCCCGAGCACAAGATCCAGCTCATTCGTCTCCTGCAGGCGGCCGGCCACGTCGTCGGCATGACCGGTGACGGCGTGAACGATGCACCCGCTTTGAAGCAAGCCGACGTTGGCATCGCAGTTGCCAGCGCAACCGACGTCGCGCGTGCCTCCGCCGGTGTCGTGCTCACAGCTCCTGGGCTGGTCGATGCTCTCTCGGCCGTGCAAATCAGCCGCCGCATCTACCAGCGTATGCTGACCTATACCATCAACAAGATCATGAAGACGCTGGAGATCGCTGTTTTCCTCAGCATCGGCGTCATTCTCACCGGAACCTTCGTCATAACGCCGCTGCTCATCGTTCTCTTGCTGTTCACCAACGACTTCGTCACCATGTCAATTACGACGGATAACGTCTCGTATTCGCGGAAGCCTGATCGGTGGAATGTCAGGACGCTCATGCTCGTAGGTGCAGCCCTGGCCGCTCTCGTGCTCGTGCTTTCCTTTGCCGTATTCTTTACTGGTCGAAACGTGCTGCACCTGCCGCTGGCGCAGCTGCAAACCCTGGTCTTTGTCATGTTGGTCGCGACAGGGCAGGGTAACGTGTACCTTGTCCGCGAGCGCGGGCACTTCTGGCGGTCGCGACCGAGCGCATGGTTGGTTGGCAGCTCAATCGCTGACCTTGTCGCCGTGATCCTCCTGGCGAGGAAAGGCGTGCTCATGGCGCCGGTCAGTCCGGCATTGATCGGCGGGCTCTTGGCCGTAGTCGTTGCGTATCTGATCGTCGTCGATCAACTGAAGGTACTGATTTTCCGCTATTTCAGGGTCCATTGACGGCCCGGAAGGTAACGTGCACCGGTCCGCAATTGCTACCTTGGCCGCATCGTCTCTTTGACCTGAATCAATTCGTGAGCACAAGAATGTGCATAGTTATGAGAAGCCTCTGTTTGAGTTGCGGCATGCGACCCAGGCCCTCGAGTCCTCTGAATTCTCCGCAGGGCTAACGGCGGCGCGGTTGTTCACCAATTTCACGTGTAAAGCGCGAGGAATTCACATCGACCCCTTGCATTTTCGGCGGCTGAGAGCGCAGCTATCCGAGGCCGACCAATGACAGAACAACGAACAAGGGAGTGAACCCATGGTAGAGTCGTTGGTCATGAAGGAGCGTGCTGACGTTCCCGTTGGAGAGCGTACATCGACCGAGTTGGTCGGGCTGGTGAAGAAGCTACGCTGGATTGGTATGGAGGAAGAAGCCGAACGAATTCAGATCGTGCTCCGTGGCATTGACTCAACCGCTACTCTACTAGCGGGTCCGTGGGAAACAGATTGACTACGCGCCTTCCAATATAAGTAGTCCATTTTGATCTAGATCAGACCCAGGAAGGCTATGAACGATAGCGATCGTAAGGACGGAATAAGAAATATTATTTTCACCTGTCCTCTAACCAGCCAGAATGTGCAGCACCGATTCGAAGCCACATCGGATCATGATTATGAATCGGTGACATGCCTCGCCTGCGCCGGAGTCCATTTCATCGATCTCAGAACCGGCAAGATGCTGAGGCGCGACAAAGAATAGGCCGGCCGCCTCCGAGGCAGCCGTTTGCCGTGTCCCACTCACAACCGATCGGCCTGTGCGGATCCGCCGCCATCGCATCCCGCGCCCAGGTCCGCGACGATCGCGATACGCCCCTCGTGGTGGGCACGGTATGGGCGGAAAAGTGCTTCTGCCCGACGTCACAAGCGAATTGCCTGTGACACAATGGCACGACGGGCAAGTCACGTCCAAGCGACGAAACGCCGTCAACGGTGATTTATGCTCGAAAAACAGCTAGTCCCGTCCGAACTCGGCTAGCCGCTTTTCATTTTCGGCGAGCCAATATCCCAATCTTGTGTTCAATTTATAAGTATGCGCCGTCCTCGCTTTGTCGCCGAACACGCCCGGAATGCTCGCGGTCTCTTGGGCAGGTTGATTGCCTACGCGATGGCTCGCGAAACTTGGGATGCGAATCTGCGTGCCATAGATGCGCTCGAAATCGAGCAGGGCAACCGCGTCCTCGACGTCGGGTGCGGCCACTCCTGGAACTCGCGGATCGCGCTTTGGCCGGAAAAGTCGTCGGCGTGGATTCCTCTGAACTGATGATCGAAATCGCGGCCCGGTGCAACCGGCCGCTCATCGACACGGGTTGCGCCGAATTGGTCCTTGCGGCCGTGGAGTCGCTGCCCTTTCCCGACCATTCCTTCGACAAAGCGTTGTGCGTCCACGTGCTCTATTTTTGGAGAGACCTTGACGCAGCCTTGGGCGAGATTGCGCGCGTGTTGAAGCCAGGCGGCCAATTAGCATTGCTGTTCCGGACCAGGGCCGACCGCGCCGCTGTCGCGTCGTTTCCGCCTGAGATCTACAGCTTTCCGCCGCTCGCCGACGTGACGGCGGCTCTCGAACGAGCAGGCATGAGGATCCCACCTGG
>JAJYAH010000517.1 GCA_021779635.1 Pseudomonadota bacterium
CTAACGTGGTTAGGCTCCGACGCGCTCGCCGTCGGCCGCAACCAACTGGCTCTCCGCGCCTATCGCCAGGCTCTGCAACTGCGGCCGGACGATCTTGGCTTGCGCGAGCAGATCGGCATTACCGAGTTCCTTTCGCGCCTTTATCCGGAAGCCGAAGCGACCTTCGCCTCCGCCGATCACCAGAAAGCGTTCGAGCAGATCCGTTGGGGCGTGGCCGACTCCCCGTATGTCGTGCTCGACAAGACATGGCTGATTGCGATCGGCCACGTCGCCTTTCTCGACACCTACATCAAGTCGGTCAAGCTCGGCTGGGCTTCGCAAAAGCCGGCCGTGCTGGCCTACAACATGAAGCAGCCGCCTGCCGGATGGCCGCTGTTCAAGTTTTTTTCCGAGCACCTCAAGATCATTCCAACAGACATCAACGTCGACGAAGAGATCGATTACCTGCTGGCGGGCGGCAAGGACGCCCTACTCGAACACCTGACCGTTCGAGACAGGCGCCGGGCGGCGTTGTCGCAGCCATTCTGGTACGGCAATGACGGCAGCGGCCGCGTTCGCTGGTATGGGCCGTTGGGGGCGGAGGTCGAGGCTGCATGGAAGGCCGGCGGGCGTTCGGCCCTGTTTTCATTGTCGGACGAGGAGCGCAGGGTCTTCCGGCGGCGGATGGCGCAGATCTACGGCCTGCCCGAAGACGCCTGGTTCGTGCTTCTGCATGTGCGCGAGCCCGGCTTTCATTCCATTTGGCATAAGTTTCACGCGGGCACCCGCAACGCGGAGATCGACAGCTACCGACAGGTGATCGATTTCGTGACCAGCCAAGGCGGCTGGGTCGTTCGCGGCGGCGACCCCTCGATGACGCCTCTGACGCCGCGCGAGCGGGTCGTCGATTATGCGGTGAGCGAGCACCGCTCGCCCGAAATCGACATCTATCTCTGCGCCGAATGCGCCTATTTCGTCGGAACCAACTCCGGCTTCAGCGTCATCCCGCCGGTGTTCGGCAAGCGCTGTGCGCTGACCAACTGGAGCCCGATTGGAATTCCCAACTGGTATCTCGACGACATCTATATTCCCAAGCTGATCCGCAAGGTGAGCGAGAACCGCTACCTCACATTTGAGGAAATGTACGCCTCCTTCACCGGATGGAGCCAGTTCATGCGCGACTACGAAGGCAGCGATTTTGTCGTCGAGGACAACAGCGCGGAGGATTTGCGCGATGCCGCGGCGGAACTGCACGCCGAGGTCCTCGGACAGCCGACGGACATATCCACTGAGGACCACGACCGCCTGCGGCGCTTCAATGAGATATCCCTCGCCCATGGCGGCTATGTCGGCAGCCGGATGGGATATCGGTTCCTGAGGAAATACAGGGAGCTTGTGGGCGATCCGTCACCGGAGATGGTTGGCGACACTCGCACTAGGTGAGATTACGAGACTTGCGGCGCCGGGCTTGTAGGCACGTCTTGATAGTAAATTCATGAGCAACGCGGTTGGGCGCTCTATAATCAGTAACGCCAGCGTTGCCACGGCGATCACGCAGAGCATGAAAAGAAGGCACCGCGCCTCCGGCGATAGCCGGGCATCTCGATACCATTGGTCGCCGAGCTTTAGTACTATGATGTGAGTCAGGTAAACGGGAAAAGACAAGTCGCCCGCGAAATTCAAGAGCCCGTTCGTTTTACTGGCTGCGAATATTCCAGGAAGAGATAAAGCGAAAAGCGTGATCGCCACCCAGAACCTCCAAGTGTCCCAATATGCATTGGCCGGACAATTAAGCGAAAATAGTGCAGCAAGTAGCAAGCCTATTCCGACCAGCGGACGATTCAACACATTCAATCCGAAAGATGCACGATAGGCGATGCTCCCCATCAGAAAAAACAGAAAGGTAGAAGGGATAAAATGGTAAGTCCATGTATTTGAGAAACCGAAATTCACGACAAATGCAGCTCTGATTATAGCGGAAACTGCAAACAGAGCCACGGCGCCTTTCCAAGAGCGGAGCAGAAAAGGTGCCAGCGCGTAGAAGGTAAGCTCTGGGTCGAGGGTCCACGCTTGCGGTAAAGCGAAAAGCGCAGCTTCCGCATGCTCAGCGGGATAGGCGGCGAACTGTACCCGCCAACTCATTCCGAATAGGCCTAACGCCGTGAATTTGTCGCCCAGAGATGAGGCTAGAAAAATGCCCTTTGTCGCAGGAATTATCAAAAACGAAAGCAGGGCGACCGGAAGATAAAGCGAAAAAATGCGGATTACTCGGTTCCTATAGAACTCGACCGTTCCAGCGATAGCAGTCGAGTATTTTTTATCGAGGACGAAGCTTATCAGAAAGCCGCTAATCGCATAAAAATACATCACCGCATAGCCAGCGTTCATTCCCAACTCATAGCTACCCGACACATCCTGATGCATCGGCATCAGAATGAGCACACGAAAATGATCGAACGCGACAACGAGCGCTAGAAACAGACGAATTGCCCCCATTGGCTCCTCTGAGTAATCCCAACATCACAGGGCGTCCTAGGGATAAAGTTCTCCCCAAAAGGGGTCATCCGACAATATCGGCCGGCTCTGACGAGGACCATGAGCTGCAGTAAAAAACGGCCCGAGATTGTGCCCGTTCACAATAGGCGACGCGAACACGGGATCCCTAATTACGTCGAGGAACTCCGCATGATCTGGGTGGGACGGCTCGACAACATTGCGGGAGCGGTAATCACCCTCGGAATACGTACCAACGTTTTCCAGCTTGAAGAAGGCGACGTCGTCCGCGTGGAGGCGTTCGGCCAAGCGCACGAGGTTCGGCATTTCGCGAAAGTTCGCAGCTTGGACTGCATATGAGATTTGGAATTTTGCGATCTTTCGCTGCTTCCGAAGAGAACTTGCGAAATCCAAGTTTGCGAGCATCTTTTCCCAGCGGTCATTTCGACGAATCGTTTCAAACGTCTCTTTGGAGCAGGCGTCTATCGAGAACACGAGCAGAATTCTAAGATAATGCAAATTACTGAAGGTTTCCCATTGCCGCTGATCAAAAAGCATTCCGTTGGTCAATAACTCCAAATGTGTCAGATTTGGGCAGGCTTGAGGATTTATGTCAGCAAGGACCTTGCGAAAATGCTTGCTAAACAGCGCTTCGCCACCTGATGTAATGCGCACATTGGAGAGCTTAGACAAAAGCTTGTCGATCATCCCATCGCGCGTGGCGTCGAGCCTTGCGAGGCCCGGTTTGTCCAAGACCATCAATTCAAGCCGGCATTGCGGGCAACTGAGATTGCAAGAGAGATCGTAGCCAAGATCAGCAAAGAGTGTATCCGTGATTTGAACACTCCGATCCGAAATAATGTCTTTCCAACGCTCTTTCCTAGAGACGTTCGCGACTCTGCCGTCGAGAATTTCCTGTTCGCGGATAATGCTGTCATTCAATATTGCTGGGCAGCTCCTTTTGTTACAATATTTATAGCTTCCATCGAGAATGGACCTTCGCACCTCCTGCGCGGTTGGCGAATTCCAAATACGGTCCCAGTTTTTTTCTTTAAATACATTACCAACCGGCACAGGCAGCATAGCTGCGCAGCAAAGGAACGCGTCCCCATCTGGATTGATGAATGCCTCATCAAACGGAACGTTGCAGAACCTTCCCGTAAAGCGCCGAGGTGTTTCGACCAACAGAGAGAATTGATAAGGTAGATGTTTTGATCGGCGGTCCAGCGCATCCTCGATACAGTCAAGGACATGCTGCGTGAGCAGGCATCGCGAGTTCGTATTGAATGCGCGATACCCACGATCCCGCGCTTCGTCCAGGCGATCGGCCGTGGCCAAGTAATCTGCCGACAGGAGAAGAGTCGGGAGTTCGGCAACGTGTTTTTCGAGCACCAATGCCAAGTCACAGCACAATGTCCGCCACGCAGCCTCGCTTTTATCAATGCTGGTTTGACGGATTGCTAATAGCCGATACGCGGCAAACTCAATTATGTGTCGCAACGCACCGATGTATTGTGACTGGTCTGAATTGCCGTAGGCTCGGAACTGGCCAATGCGGCTGTCAGTGTGACGGTAGACCTTCCACCAGCGATGATAGAACATTCGGACGGCATCGACATTTTTCTCATCTAGTGTTTCGCAAGCCAAGACTGCCCGGCAGAACTCAATGAGATAATCAAGCAACTCGGTCGACGATTCGTTGTGCTTGAGATCCGGAACGGACGGAGATGAGTTGCGATCGAAGAAGTCGTCCCAGTGCGACGCAATTGACGTTTGGCGCAACGTCGCCAGCAGGACGCTCATGGCCATTTCACAATATGGATCATAATTCAGGGCGCTGGCGACGGCATCGAAGGCCTCCCAGTTGCGCCCCTGCCTTAGTAACAACTCCCCCAACAAAATTAGAGGCATCCGATCAGTATGAAACTTCGCGTCTATTCCCCGCAAGATCGCCACACGCTCGTCAGCGCTAAGCGAGTTCCCCTCTATCTCGGCATTTTCTAAAAACTGCGCAAGCGCCAGCACATGACGTGAGACGTCGTTCGGTCGGCCCGTAAACGAGAATCCCCAATACTCACTAACGCACTCATAATCGACATATCGGCGGTGATAATGCCAGTAGGCATCATGAACGAGCCGATCGAATTGGGGGCTCAGCTTTTCTTGCGCGTTCATGCGGCTGAGAAACGGAAGCCTGCGGATTGGCTTCTTCAGCGCCGCAAGCAGTCTAACCGTTTGCATGAAATCAAGCCTCCCAGCTTTCCAGCAAGCAGCAGAGATAGCACCACAACCTACCCGCGATCAACATCGCAAAATCGCGTGCCGATGACCGCCAGTATGCTCCTAGAGTAGGAAATCCGGGGAAAACTGCGCCGGTCCGCCGTTCCTCGATATTCCCACGCCCCGACCGGAAAAGCTTATCTGAGTTCTTCGACCGCAGATCTGATATCGCCCGGCAAGTCGTCCGCCATCTTGGTAGCGAGTGCGATGATGTGCGGGGTGAGCGATCCAGCCTGTTCCGGCGATACCTGCAGCCGCGCAATCGCTGCGCGGATTTCCCATTCGGCCGGTACCGGCTTGCCCTGCGTTCGCAGCAGGTAGCAGTACCGCTCCAGCATCACGACGTCGTCAATATTGATCTGCAACGCCCAGCGCAGGCTCTGCTCTTCAAGGGCTGGTGACACCGCTTGGCCGCGGTTGGCGAGATCGGTTGCGACGGCATGGGCTCTTGCCAGTGCGTCCGGGTCGTCCAGCGCCGCTTTCGCGACGACCGCGTCCTGGTAGCGCCGCGCAACCTCTTTCGGCGTTCCAGCTTCGACGATTTTTCCATGGTCGAGCTGGATGCAGCTCGTGCAGATGGTCGATAGCAGCGACATCGAGTGCGACGCGATCACCAGGATCGGCGAACGGCTGATGAGCTTCCGCATCCTCAGTTCGGCCTTGCGTGCGAATTGCGCGTCGCCGGTCGCCAGTCCCTCATCAAGCAGCAGGATTTCGGGATCGATGGCTGTGGCGATGGCAAAGCCGAGGCGCATCAGCATTCCAGTGGAATAGATCCGCACCGGCTGGTCGATGTAATCGCCGAGCTCGGCGAAATCGGTGATGGCGTCGATCT
>JAJYAH010000518.1 GCA_021779635.1 Pseudomonadota bacterium
CGGCATAGCAGGGCAGCGACAGGCTGGGCTCGCCGGTTTTGAGCGCCCGCCCCCATGAATCGGCGCATGCCGTCTCTCCGACCACGCCCCACTCGAATTTCCTGTATCCGGTCCATTGCAGCCCGTTGATGAGAATGATCATCTGACCGGGTGTGGCGTAGACCAGACAGATGTCAGGCGGATTGAGCCGGGCGCTGGCCAGCGGGCTCACCACCAGCGCCTGGTATTTGCCGTGCGGAACGACATCGAGCGCTTCCTGGCGCTTGCGTGCGTCCTCGGCATTCTCGTGCCAGACCCCGACATAGGATTGCCCGGCGAGCCATTTCTCGTCCTGCGGCGCGAGGCCGATCACCGCGCGGCACTGCGCGCCGACCAGATCGTCGGCCGTGATGCCGACGGTCCAGCCGAGCCGCGAGGCCATGCTGACGATCTGGTCGGTGGTGTGAACCGCGGTCGGACGCCTGATTTTCGGAATCGCCGCCATTTCATCAACGGTTGCAAACATCTTCATGCCGATCACGGTGGTCTTCAGCCGAAGCAGGCTGTTCAGATCGGCGACGATGCCGGCCATATCGAACTGTTCCGGTGGTGTTTGCTGTTGCATGGCGTGAACTCCCAAATCGGCGAACTAATTCCGTGCGCCTGTTGTGTCGACTCTAACGCGATTTTTCGCCGGTTGCGACCGGCGCTTCTAGTTTCGGACTGGTCCGGGCAACAGGTCATCGATCTTGCCGGTGACCCAATAAGCGAGAAGGCCTATCCATTCGCGGATGCCGATGTCCGTGCGTTCCAGCCCGTCAACGGCGACGGGTGAAAAAGCGAGGATATCCGCGCGCTTGCCGGTACGCCAGTCGACCGGATACGGCTCCACGGCAAATCCGGCCTTTCGAAACAAGCCAACCGATCGCGGCATATGATAGGCCGACGTCACCAGCAGCCATCGCTCGCCGCTTTTCGGCGCGGCGATCGCCTTGGAGAACTCGGCGTTTTCCTGGGTATTGCGCGAGCGCCGCTCCATGGTCAGGCGCTCTCTGGACACGCCGAGACTTTCGAATATGGCGGCGGCGTAATCGGCTTCCCTGGCATCGGCGGATATCAAGTTCGCGCTTCCGCCGGAAAAAATGACGCGCGCATTCGGATAACGATGCGCAAGTGTGGCCGCTTCGATCAGGCGGCCGGCCGCGGCCGTGAAGGCCGCCGTATCATGCGCGACCGAAAGATCAGCGTCGATCGATCCACCGAGGACGACGATGCCGTCGGGTGCGCCGCGCGTGGCGTCCCATGGCGGGAATCGTGCTTCCAGAGGATAGAGCACCAGATTTCCAAGCGGCGAAAACCCGCTGATGGCCAGAAGTATCACGGACGCAATCAGGAGCTTGCGGCCGAGCGACGCCAACCGTGTCGCCAGCAGGATCGCACCGAGCAGTCCGACACCGACCAGGAAATTCGTCGGCAACAGCATGATGCCGAACGTCTTGGAGAGGAAGAAAAACAATGCGAAATCTCCTTCGGAGGCGAGCGCTTACGGAAAACATGATCACGGACAACATCATCGGCGCGAAGACGAGGGGCGGCGCTGCCCTGATCGCAGCGATCGAAGGAACTGCTCTCGACTCACCGTGCAGCCTTGCAAGTCTGCTGCGCGCGTCATGACGTCAAGAGATCGTACAGCTTGCGAGAAATTGAAGAATCAAGCCTAATGATGCCATCAAACCTTCGCAACGATCCATCGAGGCCCTGATGTCGGCCACCCGAGTCATCGTCGTAGCCAATGAAAAAGGCGGGTCTGGCAAGTCCACCGTCGCCATGCACATCGCGATAGCGTTGATGAAATCCGGCCAGCGCGTCGCCACCATCGACCTCGATACGAGGCAAAGAAGTTTCACACATTATATCGAGAACCGGCGCGCCTGGGCCAAGCATGTCGCCCGCGACCTCGATATTCCCGATCATTTTTGTTTCAGCCGGGCCAATTACGTCAGCGTCGAGGATGAGGCCGCCGGACGCAAGGCTTTGACCGACGCGGTCGAGGCACTGGGACGCACCTACGGCTTGATCGTCATCGATACCCCCGGCCACGACAGTTACCTGATGCGGCTGGCGCATTCGCTGGCTGACACCCTGATCACGCCGCTCAACGACAGTTTCGTCGACTTCGATGTGCTTGGGACAGTCGACCCCGAGACCTTTGGGGTCACCGGAACCAGCCATTATTCCCGGATGGTGCAGGAGGCGCGCCGCCAGCGCCAACTCGATCACGCGTCGACCGACTGGATCGTGTTGCGAAACCGGATTTCGATGCTTGGTTCGCGCAACAAACGTCTTGTCGGCGACGGATTGAAAGAACTTTCGCGAACGCTCAATTTCCGCTGCATCGAGGGATTGACCGAACGAGTGATCTTCCGCGAGCTTTACCCGCGGGGGCTGACAGCCGTCGACGATCTCGATGATATCACGTTCGGTGCGCGCCCGACGATGTCGCATGTCAGTGCCCGCCTTGAGATGCAAAACCTGCTGAGCGCCATGTTATTGGGCGATCAGCGAACAAATGCCGAACTGGCCGGCCGCGATCGCGGCGCGGCTTGAATCAACTACCGCATCGCTTCAGCTATCCCAGCCGCCAGCCCACTTCAGCGACAAAGCTTTGGTAGAATTCGGCGTCATAGGCTTGCTCCGGCGTCTGCCGGACCCGTTCATCGAGGCGACGGGCATCGTCGCCGACCAGAATGCGCCAGCGCTCGGCCTTGACGCCGTCGAGAATGATCTTGGCAGCAGCGGCAGCCGTGGTCGGCGCCTCATCGCGAAAGTTACGGGCGCGTTCGGATGCCCCTGCCTGAATTTCCTCGTCCGACATCTGCGAAGTATCGGTGCCGGACGCGGCCAGCCTCGCGCGGATCAGCGTGATTTCGCCCTCATTCAGGCGGTCGGAATCGGTGCCGCTCTGCACCTTGCGCGAGTTGGAAACGATCGAGGTGCCGATATGACCGGGCATCACGACCGAACATTTGATGTGCGGTGCGTTCAGGCGGAGATCGTTGATCAGCGCCTCGGTAAATCCCTTCACCGCGAATTTGGCGGCACTGTACGCCGTATGCGACACGCCCAGTCCGACGGAGGCCCAGAACCCGTTGACGCTGGAGGTATTGACAATGTGGCCCTCATCGGCCTTTAGCAGCAGCGGCAGGAAGGTACGGACGCCGAGATAAACCCCGCCCCAGCAGATGTTGAAGGTCCTTTCCCACTGCTCGCGGGTGTTGGTGAACAGGCTGCCGCCGCCGCCGATGCCGGCATTGTTGAACAGCAAATGGATCTTGTCGGTGGCCTGCTGCTCGATCAATTCGTCGCGGAAGCGCTGCAACTGATCCTCGATGGAGACGTCGGCGATATGGGTGGTGATGCGCAGCCCCTGCGGCAGCCGCTCGACCTCACAAAGACGCTTGGTCTCCGCCATCGCATCCGCCGAGATATCGCACATCGCGACATTGCAGCCTTCCGCCACAAGCTGGCGCGCCAGCTCGCGGCCCATGCCTGTGCCGCCCCCGGTAATGACTGCAATCTTTCCGGCAAAATCCTTCATGAGGCTCGCTCACCTTTCTGTTTCCGCGGCCTGATCGTCCGCCAGATTTCATGTTCACATGACTATGAGCGGCTACGCAAGGCGCGAGCTATGTCTTGGCGGCACTTGCGACTACCGGGCGAGCTGGATGTCCAATTTGTAATCGATGACGTTCGAACCGCTCTCGCCCCTGGTCGCGACCGAACGTTACGGGGCTCGCGGTCGAACACAAGGAGCGTGTCATGAAATCGCTCATCACCAAAGCAGTGCTGATTGCTTCGCTCGCGCTTTGCCGAAGCGCCGCGATGGCTGCAAAATCTTCCGGCTCACAAATACGCGAGAGTTATCCGCAAGCTCGTCGGCCGGCGATTCACAGGCGGCGTCGGACGCAGAAAATCAGGCGATTCAGTCCATGAACGATGAGAACGCGCTGAACGCGTCCATGGCAGCGGCGGAGGCGCAAAACGATGCGGCGAATGCGGCGACGCTGCAAACCGAGATCAACGCCAACAACTGATCCACCTGACGGCACGATTCAGGTAATGCAAGAGTTACAAAAATAAGGCCGCCTCATCGACGGCCTTATTTCATTCACTGCACAAGCGTTCGCAGCGACGTCGTCTAAACCTCGCGATTGTCGAACAGCAGCATATCTGCACCGCCGGTCGCGAATTTTGGCACGTCGGCCCCCGCCGCCTTGCCCTCGGGGCTGCCGAAGCCGGCCTGAATGGCTGCAAGGCTGTCAAAGTGCAGCGTGGCGATCAGATGGAAGCCGGAAGGTCCTGCAGGCGTCGCTACCGGGCCTTTGCTGACCTCATACTTTCGCAGGCCGGGTATTTTCTTCGCAATGGGAACGTGCGTTTCAAAATAATATTTGTCGAAAGCGGCCGTGTCCTTTGGAGTCTTGTACATCACCACGACGTGCGCCATTGCGTTTTCTCCCTATTGTTCAACATGCTTGTGCGCCAGCTTTGAATCCACCCCTGTGTTTGTCAAGTTAGCGAAGGCAGACATTCCTGGACCTGCGGGAACCCGGTCCCCTTTTTCCGCTCCGATTGATCGGAACGAAGGCTCTATTTCTTTTTTTTGAGCGTTTTCTTTGTGCGAGCCGGCATCGACTTCGCATCCAGTGCCGGGCAGGCTTTCGCTGGGAAACGCGCCATCAGCGTCGATGGCCAATATTGCGTTCGGCATTTGCAGCGGGGCAAGCCGTTGTTTTCGAAACGACAGCGGAACAGGGTAACAACCGCACGTCAGAAGCACCTGAGAATACAAATCAAAAAATTAATATAATCAATCAGTTAAATGGTCGGAGCGAGAGGATTTGAACCTCCGACCCCTAGTCTCCCAGTGATGCCAACGGCTATTCTCGCAAGTTCTCCCAAATTCTCATAAAACCCATTAAGTGCTTTAGGTTAGCTTGCTTCTTGCCTCTCGATTGCTCTCGGGCGTTCTCGCTCGTTACCCCCCAATCCGCGGCCGTTGTTTCCAAAGTGTTTCCAAAATGGCCTCCGGCATGTGCTAGGGACATGGGGTCTAGGGTCAGGGAAAACAAACGGCATGGCTGGCGGGCGCAACATACTAGGGGTCAAGCAAATCGAGGCGGCCATATCGGCGGCGGTCAAATCGGGCGAGCGTTCCGAGCTGAGCGACGGCGGGGGGCTGGTCCTGCGGTGCCCGCCGTCCGGGGTGGCGAAATGGACATACGCCTATCGGTCTAGGAGCGCCGGGGGCATGCGCCGCGTCACGCTCGGAACCTTTGGGCGGGAACCGCCCGCCCTGACCCTCGCCGCCGCTAGGGCCGCCAGAGACGGCGAGGAAACGCGCAACGCCGAAGGCGGTGACCCTCACGCCCATCGGGGTCAGAAACAGGTCGAGCAGGCCAAGGCGGACATGACGTTCGCCGCGCTCTGCGACCTGTACGTCGAGCACGTCAAGGCGCGCGGCAAGCTAAGCTGGAAAACTGACGAGGGCTACCTGAACCGGCCCAAGGCCAAGTTCGGCAAGCGGGCG
>JAJYAH010000519.1 GCA_021779635.1 Pseudomonadota bacterium
AGAACGCGATGATCTCCGCGGCATTGACCTGGGCGCCGGCCTTCGGGATCACGAAGGCGTGGACGGCCTCGCCCCATTGCTCGCTGGGGATTCCGATCACGGCGCATTGCGACACCGCGGGATGCTGCGCGATGACGTTTTCCACCTCCATCGAATAGACGTTCTCGCCGCCGGAGATGATCATGTCCTTCACGCGGTCGACCAGATAGACGTAGCCTTCCTCGTCCATATAACCGCCGTCGCCGGTATGCATCCAGCCGTCGATGATGGCTTTGGCCGTTTCCTCCGGCCGCTCCCAATAACCCATCATGACATTCTGGCCACGCACGGCGACTTCTCCAACCACGCCTGCCGGTACGGGTTTGCGGTCGGCATCGACGATCCGGACCTCGCAGCCGATGGCGGCGCGGCCGCAGGCGCGTTGCCGGTTCTTCTTCGTCGCGGCCTCGCCGGTGTGCTGATCCCACGGCAGATGGGTCGCCAGCGGCGACAGTTCGGTCATGCCGTAGAGCTGATGGAATTCCGTGCCGGGCAGTCCGGCCATGGCACGGTTCAGCAGCGCTTCGCTGATCGGGGAGGCGCCGTACATGATCCGCTTCAGCGACGACAGGTCGGCGGTGTGAAAATGGGGATGATCGGTCAGCATCTGAATCATGGTCGGGACGATCAGCGTGGCCGTGACTCTCTCCTTCTCGATCGCGGCCATCACCAGTTCCGGATTGAAGGTCCTGACGATCACGTTGGTGCCGCCGCCGATCAACGAGGGAAACATGGCGCCGCCATTGGCAAGGTGAAACATCGGCGCGGCGTTGAGGTAGATCGTGCCTTCGGGCAGCAGGCCCTCGCTCAGCATATGCAGCGCATTGCTGACGATGTTGGCGTGACTGAGCATCACGCCCTTGGAGCGGCCGGTGGTGCCGCCGGTGTAAAAAATGCCGGCGAGATCCTCGCGCGGAGCCATCGCGTCGGCGACCGGTTCGCTCGCGGCGATCAGCTTCTCGTAGTCCTGCGCCTCGGCCGGCCCGGCATCATCGTCGGCATAAATCAGTTTCATCGCAACCGCGTTCGCCAATTCGACGCCCATTGCAGAGAAAGCCCTGTCCACCACGAGAACCGAGGCGCGGCAGTCGTGCAGCGAGTCCTCGATCTCGGCATGGCTCCATCGGATGTTGGTCGGCACAATGACCGCGCCTGCCCAGGCGATGCCGAGATAGAGTTCGAGATATCGATCGGAGTTCAGCATCAGCACCGCGACACGGTCGCCGCGCTTGACGCCGAGGTGCTGCAGCGCCCCCGCCAGCCTTGCGACCCGCTCGGCGGTCTCGCGCCAGCTGCGGCGGCGCTCGCCATCGATGGTCGCGATCCCCTCCGGATTGGTCTGCAGCACCCTGCGCAGGCCCTGGGTGACGTTCATGAAGCTCTCCCTGATATCGCCGGCGCTCGATGCACCGTCTTGATTGGCGGCGATCATACTGACCGGCGCGGGCGTCGCAAGTGCACCGCCGGCTGCCGTTGCAGACACCCTCGGGCCCACGCCGCCCGGGTCGCGGGGGGTAGGGGCATGTTCCCCCCGGGGCGGATTCCGGCGTATAAAAGTGGACTGCTCGGAGTCGGTCCCGAACCCCATGCCCTTTGCCGCAATCGCCCAACGGATACGCTTGTTCTCGCTTTCGATCGGTCAATTGACCTTTGCGAGCTTCATGCTGCTGTTGGCGATGATCGTGATGACGAGCGTCGCCAGTGTCGTTGCCATCCGCCACACCGATGCGACCTTCGCCGAACTGCAGCGCCTGGAAAGCGTCGGCGATCTGGCGGAGGAGATCGACCGGCGCATGAACGAACTGCGGCTCGCGGCCCGGGACTTCGTCACCGATCCGGCGATTCCATCGAGCCAGGTCTGGGAGGCTGCGGCCTCGTTGACCCCGCTCTTGAAGAAAACCCGCCTCGAACTAGCCCCCGAACAGCAATATATGATCGACGGGGTCACACGACGGCTTGCGAATTACCGCGACGGCATCGAGCGCGTCAGCGCCCTGATTGCGCGCCGCGCCGAACTGGTTACAGCCTTGCCGCCGGTACGCGAGCGGTTCGAAGCAGCGATCGCCAAAGTGACCGACCGGGCCGCCGCGAACAATCTGTTTCAGACGCAAAACCGGATTGCCGAGGCGTTGCTCGCGCACGACCCCACGGCAGCCCAGCAATTCGCGCAAGACATGCGGACGCTGACGATTGACGAACCGGCGCTGCGCTCTGCGGTCGATGCCTACGCCGATGCCATCATTTCAATATCAAGCACCGAAAGCCAGATCGCCGATCTCGACAAGGAAGTGCTCGGCACCGAAGGCCGTGAGATCGGCCGCGTCACCGATTTGCTGCGCGCTGCGAGTGCGCGTCGCGGGCGGGTGCTTGCCAACGATTTCGCAAGGACTCTTGCCGACGACAAGTGGCAGAGCATCGTGCTCGGGATTACCGGAGTTCTGATCGGCGTGCTGGCGGCGCTGTTTGTGGTGCGGCGAACCGTTCGTCCGCTCAAGGCCATCGCCGGGGCCATCCGTGCGCTCGCCGGCGGCGAGAAGCACACCTCGATCCCCGCCACCGACGTGGACAACGAGATCGGCGACATCGCGCGCGCCGCCGAGGTGTTCCGCCGCTCGCTGGTCGACGCCGACGCGGCGCGCGAGGCGGCGCTGCGGGCGCTGGCCGAGCAGCGGCTCGCTGAGGAAAGCTACCGCAAGCTGTTCGAGGGTTCAGTCGACGGAATTTATGTAACAACGCCGGCCGGCAAACTTCTCAACGCCAATCCGGCGCTGGCGCGGATGATGGGATACGAGACGCCAGAGCAATTGATCCGCGCCATCGACGATATCGCGCATGCGGTCTACGTTCATCTGGCGGCGCGCGCGGAATACCAGTCGCTGATGGCGCGCGACGGCATGGTGCGCGAGTTCGAGTATCAGGTGCGTCAGCGCAGCGGCGCGATCCTCTGGCTCTCCGACAGCGCCACCGTGGTGCGCGACGAAGCCGGCGAGGTCATCCGCTATGAAGGAACGGTGCGCGACATCACCGACCAGAAACGCGCCGAGGATGCGATCGCCGAGGGCCGGCGGCTCTTGCAGCAGGTGATCGACACCGTGCCAGCGGTGATCAATGTCAAGGACAAGAACCTGCGCTATGTGTTGATGAACCGTTACATGGCCGGTATTTTCGGGATCGAGCCGGCTGACGCGATCGGCCGCACCACCTCTGACCTGATGTCGCGCTACGGCGCGCAAAAGACCGACGAAAATGACCGGCGGGTCTTGAAGGCCGGCAGGGGGCTCGGATTCTACGAAGAGGAATATATGGATTCCGCAGGCAATCTGCGGCAATGGCTGGTGAACAAGCTGCCGCTTTTCGACGCCGACGGCGCGATCGAAAACATTGTCAGTGTCGCGCTCGATATCGGCGAGCGCAAGCGCGGCGAGCAGGAGATGCGGAAGGCCAAGGACGCCGCCGAGGCGGCATTGCACAATTTGCGCGAGACCCAGAATTCACTGATCGAGGCGGAAAAGCTGGCCGCACTCGGACGGCTGGTGGCGGGTGTCGCCCACGAAGTCAACAACCCGGTTGGCATCAGCCTGACGGTCGCCTCGTCGCTGGAGCGGAAGACTGCGTTGTTTGCCGCCGAAGTGGCGCGCGGCGATCTCAGGCGATCTTCCTTGAATGAATTTCTTGAAACCAGCCGCGATGCGTCGTCGCAACTGGTCGCCAATCTCAATCGTGCGGCTGAATTGATCCAGTCCTTCAAGCAGGTCGCCGCCGACCGCAATTATTCGGATCAGCGCAGCTTCGACCTCGGCGACCTGACCGAGCAGGTTGTGATGAGCCTGCGGCCGGGACTGCGTAAGCACCATCTGACGCTCACGGTCAATTGCGAGCCCAATCTCACGATGAACAGCTATCCGGGGCCTTACGGACAGGTGCTCACCAACCTGTTCCTTAACTCGGTGGCGCACGCCTTTCCGGATGGCAGGCCCGGCGAGGTGCATATTGAGGTTAGGGGATCCGGCAAGGACAATGTCGAAATCATCTTCTCCGACAATGGTTGCGGCATGAGCCTCGACGTCCGCCGCCGTGCCTTCGACCCGTTCTTCACGACCCGCCGCGATCAGGGCGGCACCGGGCTTGGCTTGCATATCGTCTACAGCATTGTGACCAATCGCCTGGGCGGCCGGCTCGACCTCGATTCAGAGCCCGGAAAGGGCACGCAAATCCAGATCATCCTTCCCCGGGTTGCGCCGCTGGAGCAGGCTGCCGAATAACGTGCCCGATTGCGCTAATCGCTCTCGGCCAGCTTGCGCAGGGTCGCCTTGAAGATCTGGCTGGCCTTGCCGACCAGAGCCGTCCCGTTCATGACAGCCGCCGTGTCGGTGAAGGTGCCTGAAACGCCGACGCCGACCGGGCTCGGGCCGCCGAACAGCGGATTCTCGTCCGGGCTGCTGGTATGGCGCTGGATCAGCACTTCACCTTTGAAGGTATCGCCCTTCGCGGTGTAGGTGCCGGTGTAAAACAGATAGGCATCCCCGCCGAGAATTTTGCCATCCCGGAACACGACAACACCGCTGCCCTTGCCGGAACGACCGTCCTGCAGGCTGACATGGATCGAGTACAGGCCGTTTTTCATGGTGCCCCGGTTACCGTATCCGGCCCAGCGGAGTAGGTAGATTGTTATGCCAAACCCGGCCCGGCAGCGTCAACGCGACAGGTTGACCTCGGCCCCCAAAAGAGGGGCAGGTTCGGCGCAAAACCACCGTATAATGCCTCTTACCCCAGTCAGAGGTCGCACCGCGCCGACGCGCTGCTCTTGCTCACCCATACTTCCTGTCACGCTCAAGCAGTTCGATCGAGATCCCCTGCGGCCCGCGGATGAAGCAGATGCGAACGCCCGGCCGAATGGTCGTAGGCTCCCTGGTGAACTCGACACCCTTCGCCTTGATCTCGGCGGCCACCGCGTCGATATCCTTCACCGCCAGTCCGAAATGATCGAGCCCCTGATAGGGCGTTGCCGGCGGGCTGTTGACGCCGTCCCCCGCTGCGACCGGCGCGATGAAAACGTTGGCGCCGCCAAGTTTGACGTCGATCCGCCCCGGGCCGCGGATGATCACGCCGCCGAGGATATCTTCAAGCCAGGCGGCCGTAGCCTCCGGATCGGGACTGCGCAAATGAACATGGTCCCAGGTCACGATTGGCATCGTCGGTCTCCCCTTGGCTGTTTTCTGAGGTTGCGAAGCCGCGCGGCGGTCGTGGCATGCAGCGTTCAATCTAGCGGCCGGATTCCCGTATGGCCATCCCTCAGGGCGCGCGACCGCGGCGCTACTGCATTCCAATATTGTTCCGTTTCGATGCAACCATTTCCGGCTTCGTCGGTTGATAGACAACGGCGGAACCGCGCAAATCGGCAGTCGTTTCGGAAGCCGCGCGGAGTAACGCCCGCGCGGCTTTTTGCTGTGCGGCAGAGCAGGGTGCCTGTTTAGCCGCCTGTCGAGGGCATGGCCATGGCAACGCAGTTTGAGCCGTCT
>JAJYAH010000520.1 GCA_021779635.1 Pseudomonadota bacterium
AGCCAAAACTTGACCCCAGCCCGATCCTCAAACCATAAATCCAGGTGGGTCAGTTCTCAGTGAAAAGCCCGGGTCAGTTCCTCGCGGAAATCAACAGGTGGAAAAGCTTCAGTGCAAAGTCGCCATTGTCCGAACGTTTGCACCGACCGGAAGAGACCGGCGCCAGATGCTTCGGCCCATTGAATTCGCACGCGTAAAGCTGGGCACCATCGGAATAAGACAACTCGCGCTGATCCGACCGAACGCGAACATGCAGCCTTGTCGGTCTCGTTGAACGCGGCGACCCCACGTCCAGATCGAAATTTGCGATGTGCAGCCCGGGCTCGACGTTGAAACCAATGAAGGGCGGCCCGAAAAAGCTCGGCTGAAAGAAGCGCCAAGGCCCCGCTTTCGCGAAAATGAATTCGGGCACGATGACAGTGCCGCGACGGCTATGTCCAAGACGAAGCTTGATGAATCCGTCATGCCAATGACTATCTTCAATCGATGCAGGCGAAGAAATCCTGACGGGCGGCCCTGCGAGCATTCCAAGCGACCTCGTTTTGTGATGCGGTCATTTTTATCTAGCGCAGGTGTGGGCAGTCCAGGTGAGCTTTTTGCCAAGTTGTCATCGTCAGACATTGCGGTTGATATGAGTATCTTGGCGTTCGCCCCTCGCCACCACCTTCAGCTTTCCGTCCGCTAGCGGCTTCTGAAGCGCCATCGCCTCGTCCGTCGATGCGCGCAGCCAGACGTCAACTTCCTCGTCGCTGGTCAGGATCACCGGCATGGCCTTGGGATGGATCGGCGCCACCTCGGCGTTGGCGTCGGTGGTCAGGAACGCATAGATGTCGGCTGTGACCTCGCCCTCCTTGGCCTTCCGCACCGAGGTCCAGTTCGTCCAGATGCCGGCGAAGCAGGCGAGCGGGCGATCGTCGCCGACGGCGAACCAGACCGGGATCTTCTTGCCGTCGGGGCCGGTCTCGTACTCCGAGAACGACGTAAACGGCACGATGCAACGGTTCGCCGGCCCGAGCCAGCGGCGCCAGTGCGGCGACGCCGTGTTGCGGACATTGGTGACGCCGGGGTCGGTTGTCCGGCCTTTCAGGGCGAACACCGGCGACGGCATGCCCCAACGGGCCATCGTCAACTCCCGCTCGCGGTCGGCCATCCTTACGATCGGCGCCGGATAGTCGGGGAAGACACCCGGCATCGGTGGGAGATTGCCGGTCAGGTCGCGGGAGACCCGAAATAGCGATCGCATCGCGTCCTGCGCCTTGGTGATGCTGTAAAGGTTGCAGATGTGGACGGCCCCCGCTTGTCAGGATGGTAGCAGATTTCTGACCTGATCGCTTGCTATCAGATGTCCGGCCTGTTTGCGCGAGGATAGCTCGCTGGCCAAGATGGTGTTCGCTACACCCGCTCCAAACACATGCGCGACATCGGAAATGCCGGTGCAACCTTCGGAATGTCGGGCGTATCGACCGACCGGTCGTTCCATCTACTCGTTCCTGCAAGTTCGGGTGGCTTCCATCAGGCGGCCTCGACCGCCCTCCGGCGCCGATTTCAGTTTAGGTCGGCGTCGGCGCCGGCGAGCGGATGTAGACGCCGCCCGACACCATCAGCCGCCAGGCGATGCGCGCGAACTTGTTGGCGAGCGCCACCGCCACGAGCTTGGGCGGCTTCCGTTCCAGCAAGGCGGCGAGCCAAGGAGAAGGCTTGGTGCGTCCTTTTCGGATATGCCGCAACAGGGCTGTGGCGCCGACGATCAACGTCGACCGGATCAACGGATCTCCAGCTTTCGTTATGCTGCCAAACCGCGTTCGTCCGCCCGTGGAATGGTCTTTGGGTGTCAGTCCGAGCCATGCGGCGAAGTGGCGCCCGGATTTGAAGCTGTCGGCAGTCGGCGCCCGCATGCTCAGCATCGTGGAACCTATGGGGCCGACGCCGGGGATGGTTGCGATCCGGCGGCTGAGTTCGTCTGCCCGATGCCACTTCATCAGCTTGGCCTCGATCTCGTCGAGGCGCGCTTCGACCGCGGCGTATTCTTTCGCCTGGAAGCGGAAAAGGGCGCGAGCCAGTTCAGGAATGGTCTCGTCTTCAAGAACCCGTTTGATGAGCGCGTTGACATTCTGCCGTCCCGCGGGCCCGACAATCCCAAACTCGGCTGCGTAGCTTCTGAATGCATTGGAAAGCTGCGATTTCACGCTGACCAACCGCTCCCGAACAGTCATCAACATGCACGCCGCTTGTTGCTCTTGTGACTTCACCGGCACGAAGCGCATCGACGGGCGGGTGACCCTTCCCGCGCTTCACATACGCCTTCACATATTGTGGCGGTATCAGCTTCACTTGGTGGCCGAACGATTGAAGGAGACGCCCCCAGTAATGCGAGCTTCCGCAAGACTCAATGGCGACCAGCGCCGGCGGAAGTCTCTCGAAATATCGGATCATCTCGCTCCGCCGCATCTGGCGGCGGAGCACTACGTTTTCGTTTTCATGAACTCCGTGGAGCTGAAACACGGATTTCGCCGTGTCCATGCCAATGCGCATCTGTGTGTTCACTTCGCTCTCCTCTCGTCCAGGCTCTGGCGCCAGCGCCATCAAGCCGCAGCGATTGGAGGCCGTCCACACCAACACATGCGGCGGATTATCCCCTGCGGGGCGGCGGAGGCAAATCAATGCGCAGCCCTCAACGAGCGAGGTCGTGTACGACGATCCGCGCCTTTTCTGGACCGCCTGCTTGCACCTGAAATTGTTCAGCGCAGGCGTCAGCTTCTGTCCGTGTCTTGAATACCGTGCTGCCGTTGAACCCGCCCAAATTCTTGCTGACTGAGAAGAGACCGTTCGAGTGGCAGATGATGGTGATGCAGACGCGGTAGCGTGTCGCCCGCGTGTACCGGCTATTGGGAATGTTCACGTCAACGTCCCTCTTATCGATTTCGCCGTCCATGCACTGGACGACGTGCTTCACGAGATGGCCGGTGAACTGCTTATAACGGTCTTGAAAGGCTTCAGGACCGGCAGCAGCGTCGATGAATGGCTCAAGATCAGGAACGACTGGATCGCGACGCCGCGTCGCTATGGCGGCGATAAGCTTGCCGTCGCGGCTGGTGACAACCTCGAAGATGCGCTGGCCGGTTTCAGACTGCAGTTGAGCCCTGAAATGCTGCGGGTCATACGGCTCAATCTCGGCGTCGAAGTTCAACAAGCCGAGTTCCGGTTTATGCTTGAAGATCATGCTCATGTTCAGGCTCCTGCGTTGCGCGACCATGGTCCTGCGCAGGTCGCTTCATGGTTTATAACCCATGAAGGAACGGGTGGCAAGGTCGGTTTAGACCCAGGCAGGATTGAAGAGTGAGATCGGCGCCGCCCTCCTCGACCTTCTCGGCACAGCTGACGCCGCGTCGACATCATCGAGTCGGCCGTCAATGAAACGGCCGGTTGACTCTCGCTGTACCAAGTGTTCCGTTTATGTTCTGATCCATGAGAGAAGAATCATGTCGGCGGAGACAGAGCGGAAAGAGATCGTCGACGCCACCGACGAGGAAATCGACGCGATCGTCGCCGAGTTCGGCGGCGACCCGAGAGCCGCCATTCGTGCGCTCGTGCATGACCTCACCCAGATCGCCCTGGACTCGGAAGACGCAGTCTCGCGCGGCTATGTCCGCGGCAATCTCCTCCCCTTTCGGGTTGCGCGCGCAGAGGCCGGAGTGAAGAAGTGACTGACGGCGAAGCCAAACAGGCGGTCCAACTCACCCGAGAAGAACTCCATGAACGGGTATGGGCCGGCCCGCTGAACAAGCTGGGCGCTGAATTCGGCACGACTGGCGCCGCGCTGGCCGCCCTCTGCAAGAAATTCTCGGTCCCCTATCCGCCACCGGGCTACTGGACGAAATTGGCGACCGGAAAGAAGGTCGAAAGGACGCCATTGCCCAGATTGGCAGACGGATCCGAGCAGACGATCATGATCGCGCCGGCGTCGATTAAGCCAAGGCCCACCCGCCAAACGAAGGCTCAGGCGCCGCAGCCGAGTCCACCGCCGAAGAAGGCAGCGGCGCCTGCGCCCGCCTCGCGCTTTCATCCGATCATCGACCTCTGGATTTATGAGCGCGAAAAGCGCCGCAAAGACGCGCGACGCGGCCTCAGCTACGACCCGGGCGAATTCACAGACGTCGAAAAAAGGCAGCACCGCATCCTCAACGCGATCTTCAAGGGCGTGGAACGCGCCGGCGGGAAAATCCACGAAGGGGACAGGAGGGAGCTCTTCGCCGAGATGAATGGCGAGCGCATCGAGTTCAACATCCGCCAGCGGCAACGCCGAACCAGCCGACCTCTGACCCGCGACGAGAGGCTGCAAAGCTGGAACAAGGGCAGAGAGACGACCTTCCAGATGAACGTCACCGAACTCCTTGCCTTGAAGACCAAGACCTATTTTCCAGGGCGCGGCCATCTGGAATGGCTTGAAACGACCGAACGTTCTCTCGACGACATGGTGCCCGACATCGTCGCGGCGTTCGTCGCCGCAGGGCCGGAACTTGTCGCGCAGCGGCTCGAACGAGAGGAGGAAGAACGCCAGCGTCGCATTGAAGAAGCAAAGCGGCAGGAAGAACGGGACCGTCGAAAGCGCGATAACAATCGCTGGCACTTGTTCGGACACTTCGCCGCTCAAGCCCAACAGGCGGATGAAGTGCGACGACTATTGAGCGCAATGAAGGAGAAGGTGTCAGATCCGTCGGAAACGATCGGCGACAAGACCATGGGCAAATGGATCGAATGGATTGAGGACCGGATCGAGCGCGCGGATCCTCGGGGGCGTGACCCCAAGGACATTTTCAGTTCACTCGCAGCCCTGAGCGCCTGGAACTATCATATACAAGATTAGCCCCGCTTCAGCCGTCGCTGGCAAAACATTCCGCTGCTCTGCCAACTGGCTGGAGATGCGGGCGCCGGGGATGGGGAGGCTTTGAAGCCAATAAACTAAAGCCCCAGGCTGAGCGCTTCGACGATGACCACAGCAACATGGGCTATGAGAAGCGCTGGTTGAAGAGATCGGTTGATTGCCGCAGGCAGCCGCACATCTGCGCCGATGCCTTCGTTCAAAAAGGAGTCAATCCCCGCCGGAACCGACATTGTTGAAAGAAGTGGCGCGCCCGACACGATTCGAACGTGTGGCCTCCACCTTCGGAGGGTGGCGCTCTATCCAGCTGAGCTACGGGCGCATCTTGGAACTTGATAGTGCCTAAGCGTGAACGGGGTCAACCTCAAACACGAAACTCTAAACGTCGATTCGACTGACACATAGGCACGGCTTTCAACCGACCTTTTTATCGCCGACACCTCTCTACAACCTCCTTCCAGTTTGCTTCCGCAATGCTTCCGCAACCACGGACCAGAGAAGCTCACATTTTGAAGCTCGATCAATACATTGATTTTGCTTAGTTTTTCAAATCTGTCGCTCGGCGGACTTGACTTACCTCTGCCTTCGGAGGGCAGCGCTCTATCCAGCTGAGCTACGGGTGCTTCGCGACCTGTTTAGCGGATGGGCCGCGCTTCGGCAAAACAATTTTGCGGGC
>JAJYAH010000521.1 GCA_021779635.1 Pseudomonadota bacterium
GCGATCAGCTCGCAGGGGGCGTCATTTAGTCGAACAGGCCCGGCGCGTATTCCGCCCGGTCCCAAAAACCGGGCAGGCGGCGGCCCGTTAAACCGGCCTTCAGTTGCTCAGTTCGCCACTGATGATGTCGCCGAACAGGTCCCATTTCTCGCCCTTGAACCGCATCATCTGAAGCTGCTCGATCGGGGCGAAATTGGTCGGACTGGTATTGATCTTGATGCCGGGCAACAAGGTGTCGGGCGTAAAGTCCTTCAGGCTTGCCGCCTGCTTCATGACGTTTTCGCGGGTCAGGTCGTCGCCGCACATCTCGATCACCTTGGCCATGGTCTGCGCCGCGCCGTAACCGTACACCACGGAGCCGTCGAGCTTGTTGGCTTCGGGAAAGTACTTCGCAAGGAACGCGTAGAATTTCTTCATGCCGGGGTCGTTGTCCCACTGCCGGTCGGCGCCGTCCTTGGCGTAGGCGGCGGAAAGAATGCCTTGCGAGTTTTCGAATCCCGCCGGCTTCATCACGCCGCCGACCGAGGCGGAGACATTGGCGACGATATGCACCGGCTTCCACTCGATCTCGGCGAGTTTCTTGATCGCCTGTGCCGCGAATTTCGGGGTGGTGATGCTGACGAACACGTCGGCGCCGCTGGCTCTCAGCTTGACGATATGACCGTCGATCGCCGGCTCCGAGGTCTCGTAGCTTTCCTCGGCTGTTATCATCGACGTCTTGGCGCCGAGCCCGTCCTTCAGGCCCTTGAGGTAATCCTTTCCGAAATCGTCGTTCTGGTACAGCACGGCGATCTTGGCGTCGGGCTTCTGCTTGATCAGATATTTCGCATAGATCCGCGCTTCACTCTGATAGCTGGGCTGCCAGCCCATGGTCCAGGGAAAGTTCTTCGGATCGTTCCACTTGGTGGCGCCGGTCGCGACGAACAGCTGCGGCACCTTCTTGGCGTTGAGATATTTCTGGATCGCCGAATTCGACGGTGTGCCGAGTGAGTTGAAGATCAGCAATACCTCGTCGCTCTCCACCAGCTTGCGCGCCTGCTCGACGGCCTTTGGCGGGCTGTAGGCATCGTCATAGCTGATGAAAGTGATCTTGCGGCCGTTGATGCCGCCCTCGGCGTTGATCTTGTTGAAGTAGGCTTCCTCGGTCTTGCCGATCACGCCATAGGCGGAGGCCGGACCGCTATAGGGCATGATGTTGCCGATCTTGATTTCGGTGTCGGTGGCGCCGGTGTCGTATTTCTTCTGGGCGAGTGCGCTGCCGGTCGTGGCAGCTAAAGCGATGACCGCCGTCGTGAACGCGGCGATACGTAGTTGTTGTCTGGAAAGCATAGTCCTCCTCACTCCTCAGTTTTTCTTGAGCTTGCCGATCACGTTCTGGGCAACCATGGCCACCTGCCGCGCGCCGTGCGGGACCAGGAAGATGACGAGGAACAGCAGCACGCCGAACACGGCGCCGGACAGGCCCTTGGAAATTCCCTCCGCGATGTTCGGCACGAAGATAATGAAGGCCGAGCCGACGATCGATCCGGGCAACCAGCCGACGCCACCAACGACCATGCCGAGGAACAGCGAGATCGCAAAGGTGATGGTATAGCTGTCGGGCGCGACGAATTGCACGGCAATGGCGCCGAGGCCACCGGCCACGCCGGTAATGCCGGCCGAGACGCCGAACGCCAGCGTCTTGTACAGCGCGACGTCGATGCCCATCGCGGAGGCGGCGATCTCGTTATCGCGGATCGCCATGAAGGCGCGGCCGGAGCGGGATCTCAGCAGATTGACGGAGAAGATATAGATCGCGATCGAGATGGCGAGCGTGAAATAATACAGCCACATGTCCTGCGAGATATGAAGTCCGAACGGGGCGTCGGGCTTGGTCACCACCAGCCCCTGCACGCCGCCGGTCCAGTACTCGAACACCCCGAGCTTCAATAGTTGTGGCATCGCGGTCGCCAAAGCAAAGGTCGCCAGCGCCAGATAGACCCCGCTCAGACGCAACGCCGGCTGGCCGAACAGGAACCCGAAGGCAAAGCAGATGATCCCGGCGATCGGCAGTGTCAGGACGTAGTTGATGTCCGCGTGCTCCATCAGGATCGCCGACGTGTAGGCGCCGACCGCGTAAAATGCGCTCTGGCCCAGCGAGAACTGGCCGCTGCCGCCGGTCAGGATGTTCAGCGCCAGCACCGCGAGCGCGTAGATCAGCAGCATCGTCAGCTGGAAGATGATGAAGTTCTTCACGAACAGCGGCACGATGATCAGCAGCGCCAGTATCACCAGCGAGGTTCCGTAGCCGAGCGTCATGGCCTTCTTGGGAACGGCATCGAGGGTCGGCGCTTCGGTGACGACGTCTTCTGCAGCGCTCATGATCAAACTCGCTTCACGATGGGCCGGCCAAACAGGCCGGCGGGTTTGACGACCAATACGGTGATAATCAGTGCCAGCGCGATCGGCAGTTTCAGTTCATTGCCGACGCCGGGAATATAGGTTCCGGCGAGATTCTCGAAGATGCCGACCAGGAAGCCGCCGATCACCGCGCCGAACGGCGAGGTGAGGCCGCCGAGCACGGCGGCGGCAAATCCGTAGAGCAGCACGCCGATCATCATGTTCGGTTCCAGGAACACCACCGGTGCGATCAGCATGCCGGCGATCGAGCCGATCGCGGCCGCCATGCCCCAGCCGAGCGCGATCATCCAGCTGGTGTTGATGCCGACCAGCCGTGCCGATTCAGGCAGCGATGCGGCGGCGCGCATCGCCAGGCCCATTCGCGTGAACCGGAAGAAGAAGAACAGCAGGATGAGCAATACCAGCGTGACGCCGATCATGCCGGCCTGATGGGTGCTGATGAGCTGGCTGCCCAGAAACGGCGACGATCCGAACGGCGTCGGGAATTGCTTGATGGTGAAGTCCCAGATCAGGCCGGAGCAACTGTTGATGATCGCAAACAGCGCGATGAAACCGGCGACATTGGTCAAAATCGGCGCCTTGGCCAGCGGCTTGAACAACAGCCGTTCGATGACGATGCCGCCGATGAACGAAAATACCAGCGTGAGCAGGAACGCTCCCCAATAGGGCACGCCCCATTGCATCAATTGCCAGGCGACGAAGGTCGAGAACGTCGCCATTTCACCCTGGGCGAAGTTGAGATGATCGATCGCCTGGTAGATCATGACGACGGCGAGCGCCATGCAGGCATAGATCGCTCCGGTGGCGATGCCAGCCAGGATTTGGTTGGTAAAAAGCTCCATGGCCGCGCTCCTCAGTAACCCAGATAGGATTTACGGACGTCTTCATTATTGGCGATTTCGGCGGCAGTCCCCGACATCACGATGCGGCCGGTTTCGATGACGTAGGCCTTGTCGGCGAGCTCCAGCGCCAATTGCGCGTTCTGCTCGACCACCAGGATGGTCACCTTGTCCTCGCGGTTGATCTTGCCGAGGATCTTGAACAGGTCGCGCACGATCAGCGGTGCGAGGCCGAACGACGGCTCGTCCAGCAGCATCAGCCGCGGCCGCAACATCAAGGCACGGGCGACCGCCAGCATCTGCTGTTCGCCGCCCGACAGCGTTCCCGCCTGCTGGGTATGCCGCTGTTTCAGGACCGGGAAGTGGTCGTACATGCGCTCGATGTCGGACACGATCCCGGCCTTATCCTTGCGCGTGATCGAGCCGAGCTGAAGATTTTCTTCCACCGTCATGGTGGTGAAGGTGCCGCGGCCCTGCGGCACATGGGCGATGCCGAGGCGGACGATGTTTTCGGTCGAGCGGCCGGTGAGGGGTGCGCCTTCGAATTCGATCGAGCCGGTGGTGCGCACCATGTTGCAGATCGCGCGCAGCGTTGTGGTCTTGCCGGCGCCGTTGGCGCCGAGCAGCGTGGTCAGGCTGCCTTCATTGAGACCGAACTCGAGACCGTGAAGCGCCTGGACCTGGCCGTAATAGGCCCGCAAATCCCTTACATTGAGCATGGTGGTCATTGGTCCTTGCTCCCCAGATAGGCCTTGATGACATCCGGGTCGGACTGCACCGCCGCCGGCGTGCCTTCGGCGAGCTTGCGGCCGAAATTCAACGCGACCACATGGTCGGCGATCGACATCACCATGCCCATGTGATGTTCGACCAGCAGCACGGTCATCTTCCGCTCGTCGCGAATCCGGCGGATCAGGTCGCCCAGCACGTGGACTTCCTCGTGGTTGAGGCCGCCGGCCGGCTCATCGAGCAGCAGGATTTTCGGATCGGCGGCCAGCGCGCGCGCCAGCTCCACCCGTTTCTGGGTGCCGAACGGCAAGCCGGAAACCGTGACATGGGCGACGTCTTCGAGCTCGAGATAGGCGAGGATTTCGTGGACCCGCTTGTTGACGGCGGCTTCGCCGCGGCGGACCCAGGGCAGTTTCAGCGAGTCGCTGAAAATGTCGCTGTTGGTGCGGGCATGGGTGCCGACCCGAACATTGTCCAGCACCGAAAGATTGGGAAACAGCGCGACGTTCTGGAAGGTGCGTCCGATGCCGATTTCGGCGATCCGGTGCGGCGGCCGCTTCAGGATGCTCCGGCCTTCCATCAGAATGTCGCCGGCGCTCGGCTGGTAGAGCCGGCTCAGGCAATTGAAGAGGGTGGTCTTGCCGGCGCCGTTCGGCCCGATCAGGCCGAGGATCTGGCCCTGATGCATGTCAAAGGACACGCCGTTCAACGCGATGATGCCGCCGAACACGACGCTGACGTCGCGAACCGCAAGCAGGGGATCCTGTCCCTGCGCGAGCTGTGCCTGCATCATCTCGTTCCGCCCAAATGTCTCGTTGGGCCGCGATGACCGTGCGAATTCGTCCGCCGGTCATCACGATAGCGATGCAGGCTACCTGATCCCCTCAACCACACGTGCAACTCTCCCTCCTGCTCTTAACTTTTTGTTTGCTGCTTTTTTTGATTGTGGCGCCGCGCCGCCGAGCGCCGCCTCGATGTTCCTTACCATCGCCACAAGGCGAGGTCCAATATCGCTGCGCAGCCGGTCTTCCGTAAAGCGGAACGCGGGCGCGCCACAATTAAAGGCATAGGGACCGGTTCCGTCATTAAGCTTGAGTGCGACGCCGACCGCATGCACGTCGTCCTGCCACTCGCCCGCCGAGATTGCAAAGCCGAACTTCTCCACGGACTCGCCGGCTCGTTCGATGCCATCGCGCATCCGGGGCCAACGGCTGCCGTAGTGCTCGCGGAGTTCGCGCAATAAAGAGGCACGCTCATCGGCCGGCAGTGCCCAGATATAGGCGCGGCCCATCGCCGTGGTTGCGATTGGGATTCGCGAGCCGACATCCAGTTGAACCCCCAGCGTGAGACCGTTGCGGCTTTGTCCAAAGTAAATCATGCTGAGACGGTCGCGGCCGCCGACGGCAACGGCCCCGCCGGTCTCGCGCATGACCTGCTCGCGGTAGGCCTCGGACAAATGCCGAACGCCGAGGTTTGCAAGGGCGGCATACCCCAGCGCCATGGCTGATGGCGTCAGCTGATATTTCTCGAACCGGGCAACCGGTGTAAGGTAGCCGAGCTTGGTCAAA
>JAJYAH010000522.1 GCA_021779635.1 Pseudomonadota bacterium
CTCGAGCTGACCCGCGATCAGACTCGGGCCAACACGGTCACGGCGTGGGGGCAGTTGGTGGCGGGCAAGGCGCAAGTGGCCTCTGCGCAATCGCAGGTGACCGCGTCGGAGATCGCGCTGAACGGCGTGCGCGAGGAAGCCAAGGCTGGACAGCGGACCACGCTCGACATCCTCAACGCGCAACAGGCGCTGGTCAACGCGCGGGTCGCGCTCGTCACCGCGCAGCATGACCGCGTGGTCGCCTCTTACGCCGTCCTCAATTCGGTGGGACGGCTGTCGCCGCAGGTGCTCAAACTTGCCACCAGCGTCTACGACCCGAGCGTGCACTATCAACAGGTGCGCGACAGCTGGTATGGGGTTCGCACGCCCGACGGCCGCTGATCACCGGCTGTCATAGCTCGCGGAGAAAGTCCGGCGGCGTCCGAATAGCGTGATCTGCGAAGGCGGTTGTTGTGTTGGACTGGGATCGCGCTTCAATTCATTGAAAGCGCGTGCGATCCTGTCGCAGACCTGCTTGTGTCATCGGACCAGGGCCGAAGGGACGCTTTGGCGGATCATGCGCCCGCGCGTTGCTTGCAATCAATAATTGGCCTGACGTACCTTTCCGGGGGGCAGTAGAGCGATTCGCGCCGCGTCTGGCACCTTTCGGCAGCGATGCTTCGATGCTCCGCGCAGGGCGCGGGTCCTTGCGATCTGTCGAGCGACGCTTGATCTGGGGACAAGTCAGGCTTGTGCGATGAAAATCCCGGCCTGCAGATTCGGAACCGGCAAATCTTGTCTTGGTTGGTGTAAAACGCATGCGAAGGCGTTGATGATGTGGAGTCGGAGATGACGCAGCCTGCAAAGGTCCAAGAGCCCTCCATGGAGGAGATTTTGGCGTCCATCCGGCGCATCATTGCCGACGACGAGGCAAAGCCGCCAATTGCCGAAAAGGCCGCCGGCTCGGCGGCTTCGGCAAAGCCGGAGAAATCGGTCGCAGCGGCACCGGCTGTCAAGGCGCCGGTGATGAATGACATTCCTCCGTCAGCCATTCCCGCCGCGCAAGCGGCCGCAGCAAAGGCGCCGCCGCCCATCGCGCCCGCTCCGCCTCCGGCCGCCCCACCAGCGGCGTCCAACAGCCAGGACGATATTGACGCCATGCTCGCAGGCCTCGACGAAGCGACGTCCGAGGCCGAGATTCGGCCACCCCAGCCTGATGGCGAGGTGTTTGAACTGACTGACGAGATGGCGCTGCCGGATCCGCCGCCATCCGCGTTCCAAAAGATCGATCCGGAGGACGATCTCGAATTCACGGAGACCGCGGCGGCCCGGGCCGCGCACCGGCAGCCCGCGTTTGAACCGCCGCCCTTCGAAAGTCCCGCAGCTCCGCCGCCGCAGATTCTGTCGCGCTCGACCGTCTCCGCCGTCGAATCCGCCTTCAACACCCTTGCCAACACCGTGCTCAGCAACAACGCGCGGACGCTGGAGGACCTGGTCAAGGAAATGCTGCGGCCGATGCTGAAGTCCTGGCTCGACGACAATTTGCCCGGATTGGTCGAGCGCATCGTGAAGGCGGAAATCGAGCGGGTTTCGCGCGGTCGCTGACGCCCTGGTTCCCCCCGGGGCGCTTATCGGCCCTGATTCAGCCACTACATCGGGCTTAATCCTGCTTTTGGCCTGACCTGTCGTGTTGACTTGGCGCGCTATGGCGGCTTTCTAGCGCGTTCCATAGTCACGATTGCATTGCCATGATCGAGAAGAACTACCAGCCCGCCGACATCGAGGGCCGCATGTCCCGCCTCTGGGAGGAGCGCGGGGCCTTCAAGGCCGGACGCCCGGAGCGCCGCGAGGCAAAGCCGTTCACCATCGTGATCCCGCCGCCGAATGTGACGGGGTCGCTGCATATGGGGCATGCCCTCAACAACACATTGCAGGACATTCTGTGCCGCTTCGAGCGGATGCGAGGGCGCGACGTGCTGTGGCAGCCGGGCACCGATCACGCCGGGATCGCGACCCAGATGGTGGTCGAGCGGCAATTGATGGAGCGCCAGGAGCCGGGTCGGCGCGACATGGGGCGCGCCAAATTTCTCGAGCGCGTCTGGCAATGGAAGGCCGAGAGCGGCGGGGTCATCGTCAATCAGTTGAAGCGGCTAGGCGCCTCCTGCGACTGGTCGCGCGAACGCTTCACCATGGACGAGGGCCTGTCGCGCGCCGTCGTCAAGGTGTTCGTCGAACTGCATCGCGAGGGGCTGATCTACAAGGACAAGCGGCTGGTGAACTGGGATCCGGCGCTGCTTACCGCGATTTCCGATCTTGAGGTGCAGCAGGTCGAGGTCAAGGGCAGTCTCTGGTATCTGCGCTATCCCCTGGAAGGCAAGGCCTTCAATCCGGACGACCCGTCGACCTTCATCGTCGTCGCCACGACGCGGCCGGAGACCATGCTGGGCGACAGCGCGGTCGCGGTGCATCCGGACGATGAACGCTATGCCGATCTCGTCGGCAAGCATGTGATCCTACCGCTGATCGGGCGGCGGATTCCCATCGTTGCCGATGACTATTCCGATCCGGAAAAAGGCTCGGGCGCGGTCAAGGTGACGCCGGCGCACGATTTCAACGATTTCGAAGTCGGCCGGCGGCACAATCTGCCGCAGATCAGCGTGCTCGATCAGGAGGGCCATCTCGCCCTGGTCGGCAACGAAGACTACCTGCGCGGACTGCCGGAAGGCTCAAGCCAGCTTGCGGACGAATTGCATGGCGTCGAGCGCTTCGCTGCGCGCAAGCGGATCGTGGCGCGGCTGGAAGATTTCGGGTTCCTGGAGAGGATCGAGCCGAACACCCACATGGTGCCGCATGGCGATCGTTCAGGCGTCGTCATCGAACCCTTTCTGACCGATCAATGGTACGTCGACGCCAAGACCATGGCGCGGCCCGCCATCGCCGCGGTACGCTCTGGCGCGACCTCGTTCGTGCCCAGGAATTGGGAAAAAACCTACTTCGAGTGGATGGAGAACATCCAGCCCTGGTGCATTTCCCGCCAGCTCTGGTGGGGTCACCAGATCCCGGCATGGTACGGGCCGGACGGCAAGGTATTCGTCGCGGAGACCGAAGAGGAGGCGGTCGGCAACGCCCTTGGCTATTACGCCGAGCAGGAAGTCATCACGCCGGAGCAGGGACACGAAATGGCGCTCGACCCTGCAAAGCGCGCGGGCTTCATCACCCGCGACGAGGATGTCCTCGATACCTGGTTTTCCTCTGCGCTTTGGCCGTTCTCGACGCTGGGCTGGCCAGACGACGATACCGATGTGAAGCGCTATTATCCGACCAATGTGCTCGTCACCGGCTTTGACATCATCTTCTTCTGGGTTGCCCGCATGATGATGATGGGTCTCCACTTCATGAAGGAGGCGCCGTTTTCGACGGTCTATATCCACCGCCTGGTTCGTGACGAGAAGGGCGCGAAGATGTCGAAGTCGAAAGGCAACGTCATCGATCCGCTTGGGGTCATCGACGAATACGGCGCGGATGCCCTTCGCTTTGCGTTGGCGCGCGGAGCCGCCCAGGGACACGACATCAGGCTCTCCTCCCAGCATGTCGAGACCAACCGGAATTTTGCGACAAAACTCTGGAATGCCTGCCGGTTCGCCGAGATGAACGGCTGCGTGCTGTCACCGGGATTCGATCCGGGACAAGCAACGGAGACGCTGAACCGCTGGATTGCGCATGAGACCGCGAGTGCCACCCGCGAGGTTACCGAGGCGATCGAAGGCTGCCGCTTCAACGATGCCGCGGCGGCGATCTATCGTTTCGTCTGGAACGTCTATTGCGACTGGTATCTCGAGTTGGCCAAGCCGGTGCTGATAGGCGAGGACGGCCCCGCCAGGCTGGAAACCCGCGCCGCGGTGGCGTGGGCGCGTGACGAAATCCTCAAGCTGCTGCATCCGTTCATGCCCTTCATCACCGAAGAGCTTTGGGCGGTGACGGCCAAGCGCGACGAGCTGCTCGCGTTGACCCCGTGGTCGCGCAAGGCCCGCGAGTTCACACCGGACCAGCTGGCCTTGATGTCGGCCACAGCTCCGAATGAAGTACCCCTTCCGCTGGTCCTTTTCACGGCCGATGCCGGCGATTTCAGCGACCCGGCCGCCGAAGCCGAGATCGGCTGGGTGGTGGATCTGGTAACCGCCATTCGCTCGGTGCGGGCCGAAATGAATATTCCACCGGCGACGCTGACGCCGCTGGTGCTCGCCGGCGCATCGGCCGAAACAAAAGGGCGGGCGCAACGCTGGAACGACGTCGTCAAGCGGATGGCCCGGCTCGCCGACATCTCCTTTGTCGATCGCGCCCCGGAAGGCGCAGTGCAGTTATTGGTACGCGGCGAAGTCGCGACCTTGCCGCTGAAAGGCGTTATCGACTTCTCGGCAGAGAAGGCGCGGCTCGACAAGGAACTTGCCAAGGCCGAAGCCGACATCAAGCGGGTCGATGCCAAGCTGGGCAACGAGAAATTCGTCGCCAATGCGCCTGAAGAGATCGTCGAGGAAGAAAAAGAAAAACGTGAGGCGGCGGTAGCGCGGAAGACGAAAATCCTCGAGGCGCTCGAGCGGCTGAAAAACGCCGCGTAACGGAATGGGCGATGCTGGATCACGTTTCCATCACGGTATCGGATATAGCCGCGGCCGAACGCTTTTACGACGCGATCATGAACGTCCTCGATGTCGTCAAGGTCGGCCGCCGCCCGGACTGGCTCGGTTACGGTGAACGGGCCCGATCAGCCCACCCGGAGCGCGTCTACATCTCGATCCGAAAGGGCCCGAAACCCGACGAGACCTCGGCGTGCCACTGGTGCTTCAAGGCGAAGTGGCGCACCCAGGTCGATGCCTTCTGGGATGCCGGGATCGCTGCGGGCGGCAGCGATGACGGTGCGCCCGGCCTGCGGGATTACCATGCGTCGTATTATGCGGCGTTCCTCAGGGATCCCGATGGCAACCGGATCGAGGCGGTCTGCCATCACGCGGTTTAGAGATGAATCGAATGGACGTTGGTTCACCGCTCCCCGCAAGCGGCACGAGGGAGAAGTGGTCCCGCCGCCTCAACCCAAACTCATCACGATCTGGCTTAAAACACTATAGAGGAGCAACGACGTCTTCCTCCGCATGACTTCTGTTTCGATCGGATTCCACGCTCCCGCTTTCCTGGCGGGATGAATCGGCCTCCAAAACGGCGACTGGAACAGTCGACGTTGTTTCTGCAACGGTAGCGCTTCGCGCCTGGTACAGCGTCACGCCCAGCAGAAGATATGCTGCGCAGGTCCACAAGGACTGCCAGTTGTCGAAACCTTCATTGAACGTGGCAAAGAGGGCAGCACCGCCGAACAGAGCGGCGAACACGGTCTCGGCGATCGGACGCGTGCCTGATTTCGGGCGGTTGAACAGCGTCAAGATTCCGAACGGCACCACCGCCATGGTCAGGCTGGCGAACGGGAAGTCGCGCCAACGCGGGTCGAACAGCAAGCCCAGGGCGGTTTCCGCCGCGGTCAGTGTGGTTACGGTCAACACGCCGC
>JAJYAH010000523.1 GCA_021779635.1 Pseudomonadota bacterium
GTGCGGACCGGTTTCGATATAGACGCCGTTCTCCAGAAATATGTCGGCCGCCCGCAAAACGTCCTCGCGGCTGTCGAGCGCGTAGGTCACGTGATGAAAACGCCCCGGGGTATTGGAATGATCGTGCGAATAGGCAAAGTCATAACTCTTGTTCGACATCGTCATCCACATTGCGGCTTCAGTGCCGTCATTGAGCACGATCTGCTCGGTCAGGCGGCAGCCGAGATATTTTTCAAAAAAGATGCGGTTGGCCCTGATGTCGACCGCGAGGCAATTGAGGTGATCGAGCCGTCGGACGTTGACGCCGCGCGCCGGAAAGCGCTGCGCCTGGTTCTTCAATGCGGGCTTGAGCTCTGCGGGCGCCTGATACCATTCGGTCTCGTAATAGAGCTCGACGACATGGCCGTCCGGATCGCGGCAACGATACGCCGGGCCATGCCCAAGATCGCCGTCGGTCCAGCCAATCTCGAATCCGGAGCCCTTCAGTGCGGCGACGCGACGCTCCAGCGCCTGCGGACTTCGCGCCCGCAGCGCCATGTGCTCCATGCCTGAGGTCTTCGACGCCGTCAGCTTCAGCGAATAGCGCTCGTAATCGTCCCAGCCGCGCAGGTAGACCGAATCCCCCTTGCGGCCGCTGACGGTCATGCCCATCACGTCGACAAAGAAATTCAGGCTCTCATCAGGTTTCGGCGTCAGCAATTCCATGTGGCCAAGATGGGCAAGATCGAAAATCGGCTCCGGTTGCATTCGCATCTCTCCGTGCGGTTCAGCGCAGCGTTCGCGTCAGATCGTCGAACAGCTCGTCCGCTGCGTAGGCGCGCGGAATGAGCCCCTGCTGCGCGGCATATTGGCTGATCATCTCCAGCGAGCGGCTCATTTCGTCGCGGCTAAAGTCCGGCGGCGCGGCTGGCGTGCCCTCTGCTTGCGCCAGCGCCGCGCTCTTTCGCAACAGCCGGCATACTTCACGCACGGCTTCCGGATGATCACGGGACAGCGGCCGGCTGACCACCACCATATGGTTGATCGGCAGCACGTGGTGCCTTGCAAACCATGTTTTCTCTTCCGCAGCGGCATCGGCAAACAGCGGCGTCAGCCCGGGATGCTCGGCCTTCTCACCGAGCACCGCGTCGAGTTCGCCATCGATCAGCAGCTCGATGATCCGCTTGCCCGCCGGCGCCCGCTTTGTCGTATCCCTGAATTCGGCAACATGCGCGTCCTCGAACGTCACCCAGTCGATCGAATCGAGATCGACGCCATAATCGTTGGCGAGAATGCCGCGCAGCCAGGCGCCGGTCGTGGTGGTGAATGAGCGGATGCCGACGCGCTTGCCGTTCAGATCGGCTGGTTTCAGCCTGCCCTGCTTCGCGTTGTAAAGTGCAAAAGCATGCTGAAACCAGGCCAGCACCACGTTCGGCAGCAGCACCATCGGCTTGCCAAAACCCTTCGCCATCAGATAGGTGACGATCGCCATCTCCGAGACGTCGAAGGCCTGCTCGCGTACCATCGGCTTGAAGCCCTTGTTGGTCGGCGAACAATCAGCGAAATCGAGCGCGACCAGATCGGATTTGACCGATCCATCCTTCAGCGCAGCCGTGCAGGGATGGTCGCCGAGCAATGTACGCAACCGCATCGTCGCCTCAATCGGATTCCGGCCTGTCGACGTAGACGAGGCCAGCCTTCGCGAGCGGTTCGCGCATATGGTACATGTCGAGCCCGAGCACGCCGGAGGCCAGTTGCTGGCGCTTGACGTCCTCTTCCGCCCGGCGTTTCTCGCCCTTGGCGGCGACCTCGCTGGCGTGTTTGTTCCAGATAACCACCACGCCGTCGTCGTCGGCGACCACGGCGTCGCCGGGTTCGACATTGATGCCGGCGCATACGACGGGGATGTTGACGGCGCCCAGCGTCGCCTTGACCGTCCCCCTGGCCGAGATGGCCTTCGACCACACCGGAAAGCCCATTTCCCGCAGGGCCTTCACATCGCGGCAGCCGGCATCGATGATGAGACCGGTGACGCCGCGCGCCTTGAGCGAGGTCGCGAGCAGTTCGCCGAACATGCCGTCGGTGTTGTCGGCGGTACACCCGACCACCAGGATGTCGCCTGGCCGGCACTGTTCGACCGCCACATGTATCATCCAGTTGTCGCCCGGTTGCGCCAGCACTGTGACCGCGGTGCCTGCCGCTTCGCCGCCCGCCCATACCGGCCGCAAATAGGGTTTCATCAGCCCGATGCGACCGTAAGCTTCGTGCACCGTGGCGACGCCCAGCGCACCGAGCCGCTTGACGACGCCCGCGTCGGTCCGGTGGATGTTGCGAACAACGACCGTCTTCATGCTAATTCCTCCATCGCCATCGGAAATAGCCGCTGATAGGCCTCGCCATAGGTCATGCGGCCGCCCTGCATGCCCCGCTGCAGCGCGACCCTTTCGCAATAGGCCCAGAGATGCTTCTGCGCTGCGAGAATCTCGAACGTCTTGCGCTTCACGTCCCAGACTTCGTCGATGTTGAGGATGACCTGCGGCTTGAAATTGCACATCTCGGGCTGATGCGTGTCCAGGGTCATGCCCGGTTGCTTCCAGGCAAACTGGGATTCGCCGCGCTCGCCGAACGCCAGGCAAACGATCTTGACGCGGCAACCCCTCCTGGCGTGAAGCGCGATCGCGCCGCCGGCACGCCAGACGAAGTCTCCCGGGTGCGCAGAAACCACTAAAGCTGATTTTGACACGACGTTCCCACTGCATGGTCTGAATTTTCTGGAGGTCGAGCCTATGTGGCCTCGGGGCTAAACGCAAAGCTCGATACCCGGGGAAATTCACCACGGGCGCGCGCGCGCGCGCCCCGCGAGAACGGGTTGGGCGATGGAAACCCGACGCCTCTTCATGCCTTCGCGGTGCAACGACGAGCGATCAGGCCCCGGAACAATCCGATATTCAGGCCGGCGCGATCAGGCGGCCTTCGGCCCGTTGGCTTTTGTGGCGCCTTTTGCCTTCACCAGCGCAGCATGATCGGCAGTCGTCTGGTCGGCATAGGCCAAGGCAAACGATGCAATCGCATCATCGAGCGCCTCGCTCTTGCCCATGTAGCCTGCGATCGCCGCCGGCTCCCCGGAGCGGGCATGCGCACGCGCCAGGGTCCGGCCACATAATTCAGCGTAATCCGACAGTGATTCGCCCTCGCTGATTTCGCTCACCCCGCCCAGCCTGCGGTTTTTCAGGGTCCGGACGTAGAACTGGCGACCGGAGGTTTCGTCCTGCGTGGGGCCCAGGAAGATATCGCTCGCGGCCTGCATCATCAGCTGACCTTCCACGACGCGGCGTCCCTGGTTTCCCCTGTAGGCGAGCCTGCCGCCAAGGCGTTCCAGCGCTGAATGCATCGCTTGCTTGATCTGCAGGAACAGAGGTTCGTTGTCGGCGGTCATGAACAACGCCACGCAGCAGAATGTGCCGACGGACCCCACGCCCACGGCCTTGAAGGCGATATCCTGCAGCGTGAAGCGATCGAGCAGCCGCAGCAAATAGGGATTGAGACCCTTGCGATAGGTGGCAAATACCCGCTCGACCGCGAGCCGGTGCCGCGCATCTGCCTTCGGATCGAGATGGAAAATGGTGGGCGGCTTGTCGACGATCTTTGGATTGTTGCCGCTGGCGAGATGCGGGAAATTATCGTCCTTTGACAGGCCCTCGCCTCGCGCCTTGGCAATCACGCCGGCGAGCTTCCGCCTCAGGTCGGCGTTGCCGATCCGCTTGATCTCCTGCTCGAGGTCAATGCGGCTGTGCCAAATTTCAAGGGGCGACAACCGAGCCAGCGCACTCATGTATAGCCGGTAGGCCCTGACCGTCGCGGCCGCCACCGCGCGCGACTGCTTCTTGGTCGCGCCGGCGGCCGATGCCGCCACCACGACACTTGCCGCGAGACGCTTCAGGTCGACGGTAAAATCGACACCCGGCAGGGTCTCGTCGAAATCGTTGACGTCGAACAGGATGTTATCTTCCGGCGTGACGAACGCGCCGAAGTTCATGAGATGGCTGTCGCCGCCAGCCTGTACCGGCAATCCGACCATCGGCTGGCCGGCAAGATCGGTCGCCATGACCGCGGCCGCGCCGCGCAAAAAGGCGAACGGACTGAGCATCATGCGCTTGTAGCGCTCCGGTACCAGTTCGGGAACGCGCTCCGGGTCGCTCTCTGCGAGGATCGCGACGGCACTGCGAGCCATCGATCCCTTCAGATCGGCATGCGCCTCGCGGGGCGTCTTGCGGCGCAGTTCCTTGCCCTGTTTGAACCGTTCCGTACGCGAACCCGAGGTCATCGCCATCCGCAAGTCCTCTAATAAAAAGGCCACATCACACAATAAGCGGTCACTTTATACGATCCCGGAATCTTGTCACAGGTCACAGGCCGAGGGTGCGCTCCCGCTGATCGAGGGCGCCGTTCAACTGCCATGAAGGGCGCTCGCGGCAGCGAGGCTCCAGGACCCCGACCTTCCTTCGAAAGAACAGCGACGAAACGACGCTGTTCCCGCCTTGGTAAACAAGACGTTAAGACGCGCTTTGCGCCGGCGGGGCCGAATGAGCGCCGAAACATCTATTTTCCAGCAGAAACCGCCGAACGCCGGCCAGAGCAAACCTACAAGACCAAGTCCTGACCAAGATGCCGAAGAGTTAACGCACCCCGAACGGTTCGGGCTTAACCGTTTCTCCAGCGACTGTCTGCGATAATCCACCCATTGACGCCAACCCAAACCATGCCAGGTTGAACCGCTGTGACATCCTTCGGACGTGTGATTTCGGTGCGCGGTTCCCTTGCCCGCGTCGGACTTCTGGCGACGAGCCAGTTGGGCATCTCGGAGGTAAGGGCGACCGTCGGGCGGTTCGTCAGCATCCGCTGCGCAAATTCCACCATCGTCGCCATGATCACCGAAGTATCCTGCGAGGACCTGCCGACTTCGGACATCTACATCGCCAGCGCCTCGGTCGATCTTCTCGGCGAAATTCTCGGCGGACCTGAGCGCCCCAAATTTCAGCGCGGCGTCACCAACTATCCTACAATCGGCGATACGGTCGACCTGATCAACAATCAGGAGCTTCGCACGGTATATGCCCCGACGGGTTCGGATCAGATCGGCGTCGGCACCTTGCAGAAGGTGTGTGCCAATCCTTCCTGTCCAGTGAATCATCCGAAGCAGCAACACAGCCGCGAGGATGAGAAATGGAAGGCCGAGCAGGAGAAACAGCGCAAAGAGCAAGCCATCGCCAATGCGACGGGTCTCCGCGTCCTTACCGCTGTGAGCGCCGCTGTCCCTGTCCGTCTGATGAAGCGTGACCTGCTTTTCGTTCTTGAGAAGCTGGTAAGTCTGATGGATGAGCGTCGCATCGAGTCCCTTGCTCGACAGCACGGCATCCGGCAGAAGCGTGATGACGGAGGCATCGCAAAGACCTTCAGTACTTTCCTCCGCCGGGCCGACGAAGGAACACTCTGTCGGATGTTGGTCGAAGCGGCCATCCTGCTTGCCGCGTCGAAGACGAATCCGGCAATCGTT
>JAJYAH010000524.1 GCA_021779635.1 Pseudomonadota bacterium
CTGGCGCACGATCCTGGGGCTCCTCCGAAGCAGCAGAAGAAATTACCGGAAGCGCCGAGCAAGCTGCCGAAAGTCGGCGCCGATCGCACGCGCGGACTGGACTTTCTGTTCGGCGCGCTGAAGGCGGCGCCGGATGAGGCCAGCGCCAAGCACGTCGAAGCGCGGATTTGGGCGCTGTGGCTGCAGACCCCCAGCGATACCGCGGCATTGCTGATGATGCGCGCCAAGGCCGCGATGGACGCCCAGCAGATGGACGTCGCGCTGAAGCTGCTCGATGCCGTGATCAAGCTGCGTCCGGACTATGTCGAGGGATGGAACAGGCGCGCGACGCTGTATTATTTGCAGAACGATTACGCCCATTCGCTTGAGGACATCGAGCAGGTCCTGGTCCGCGAACCGCGCCACTTCGGGGCGCTGGCCGGGCTTGGCATGATCATGCAGGATCTCGGCGACGACAAGCGCGCGCTTGACGCCTTCCGCAAGGCACTCGCCGTCAACCCATACCTCGAAAAGGTGCAGGAACTGGTCAAGACCCTGAGCGAGAAGGTTGAGGGCCGGGACATCTGATCGCGCTCGAACGTGCAGCGATCGCCTCCGAGCCTCCGTTCCGGTTCAAACGGAAGGGAAAGGCTTTAATGCAGGACGCTGCTGCCGCGCTCGAACGGGCCGCCATGTGTCACGACCGCGTAAAGTTGCGCTAGTTCCGCCTCCAGATGCTCGTTGACCATCAGCAGCGCTTTCAGCGCGCCACGGATGTCGCCATTGCAACTGGCCACGATTTCGTCAATGGCGGCTTCATTCGGTCTGGAAATCATCGAAAATCCTCCAATCGTCGCTTGAACCGCTACTTTGCGATAAATCTTTGGCGTCTCGCGCGTTCCCCTGTGGATTATGTGGATAGCGCAGATTATTCCAGCCTCGCCGGCGCGCGCCCGTCACGCCGCAGGCGGACAGGGAAGGTTATAGAAAGCTGCCGATGACGGCTGTATGAAACCGGGCGTCTCGCGCGTTTCGAGCGGTGGAAAACCCGTTATTGGCTGCGAAACCTCGCGCCTTAAACCCGTAAACTCGTTGGTGCACAAGATCATCCAGACATTCTCAATGGTTTCGATAATTGCCGTGGCGACGCTCGCTGTTCTGGCGCTGGTCACACAGGCCGGTGTCCTTGTCCTGCAGCGCACCTATCCCGCCCAAGGCCGGACGATCGAGGTCACCGGCGCCACGCTCAACGTCGTCGACATCGGGCGGCGCGATGCAGCCGGACCGCTGGTCGTGATGATCCACGGTGCGAGTTCGAATCTGGAGGTGATGCGGCAACCGCTCGGAGATCTGCTGGCTCAGCAGCATCGGGTGATCCTGATCGATCGTCCAGGACACGGCTGGAGCACGCGCGGGCGGTTGGATGATTCGACACCGGCGATTCAAGGCCGGATGATCGACGAGGCGCTGGAAAAACTAGGGCTTGGTCCGGCGATCTTCGTGGTTCATTCATGGGCCGGCGCGCTCGGCGCGCGCATGGCGCTGGATTATCCGAAGCGTGTCGCGGGTCTCATGATGCTTGCGCCGGTGGCCTATCCATGGCGCGGCGGCGTCGGATGGTACAACAAGCTCGTCACCACCCCGGTGATCGGCCCGTTGCTGGCCTGCACGATCACGCTGCCGCTCGGCTACTTCCTGACCGAGCCCGGCGCGCGCAACGTGTTCATACCGCAGCTCATGCCTGAAAACTTCGTCGAGAGTACCGCGACGCTGTTGCTGCTGCGTCCGCGCGAGTTCCTCGCCAATGCGCGGGACCTGGTGACGTTGAAGGCGGCGGTGGCGGAGCAGGCGCCGCGCTACGGCAATATCAGGGTGCCGGTGGTGGTGATCACGGGCGATACCGATAAAACCGTGTCGCCGACCATCCATTCGCGGCCGTTAGCAGCCGCGGTGCCGGGTGCAAAACTGATCGTGCTGCCGGACGTCGGCCACATCGTGCAGAATGCCGCGCCCGAACTGGTTGCCCGCGAGATCGGCGCGATGATCGGCATGATCGCGCACGGCGCGGCTGCTGCGGCAGCCAACTAGCTCGGGCACAGGCAGCAGATCGCTTCTGTTCCAAGACGGAAGGCCTGAGGGTTGAAGCCGGACGATCAGGATGCCTTTCGTATCACTTGGTCTTGGCTTTGCCGTCCTTGTCGTATTGCGATCCTCGCCTGCATCAGCGGAAAAGTCGATATTGCCGGTCTGCCTATGCCGCGGCGAGCTACCCAAAGCGGTCCAGACGTGCTTGATTCGTCATCACAAATCGATCAGAGCGGGTGTGCCTTCGCCCGAAGCGGTCGCGGGAGAAATCGACATGACCATCATGATGCCAGCACCGGATCAGGCGGTTCTGGGGCGCCGCGACGCCATCGTGGCGGCGCTGCGCGCGATCGTGCCGGGGGAGGGTGTGATCGACAAGCCGGCCGAAATGCTGCCCTACGAGTCCGATGGCCTGATGGCCTATCGCCAGCCGCCGATGGTCGTGGTGCTTCCGGACACCACCGAACAGGTGTCGCGGGTTCTGAAATATTGCTTCCAGCAGGGCATCAAGGTGGTGCCGCGCGGCTCCGGGACCTCGCTGTCCGGCGGCGCGCTGCCGCTGGCCGATGGCGTGCTGCTCGGCCTCGGCAAATTCAAGCGCATCCGCGAGATCGATTTCGACAACCGCGTGGTGGTGACCGAGCCCGGGGTGACCAATCTGGCCATCAGCCAGGCAGTGGCCGATGCCGGATTTTATTATGCGCCCGACCCGTCGTCGCAGATTGCCTGTTCGATCGGCGGCAATGTCGCGGAGAATTCCGGCGGCGTGCATTGCCTGAAATACGGCATGACCACCAACAACGTGCTCGGCTGCGAAATCGTGCTGATATCGGGTGAAATCATCAAGGTCGGCGGCAAATCCGCCGAAACCTCCGGCTACGACCTGATGGGAATCATCACAGGCTCCGAAGGCCTGCTCGGCGTCATTACCGAGATCACGGTGCGGATTCTGCAGAAGCCGGAAACGGCGCGGGCGCTGATGGTCGGCTTCGCGCAGGTCGAGGCGGCCGGCGAATGCGTGGCGCGGATTATCGGCGCCGGGATCATCCCGGGCGGTATGGAAATGATGGACAAACCGGCGATCCACGCCGCCGAAGCCTTCGTTCACGCCGGCTATCCGCTCGACGTCGAGGCGTTGCTGATCATCGAACTCGATGGTCCCGGCATTGAGGTCGATGAACTGATCAGCCGCGTCGAGGCGATCGCGCGGGGCTGCGGCTCGACGCTGTGTCAGGTCTCGACCTCGGAAGCCGAACGCAATCTGTTCTGGGCCGGCCGCAAGGCGGCATTTCCGGCGGTGGGGCGGATCTCCCCGGATTATCTTTGCATGGATGGCACCATCCCGCGGGGCGCGTTGCCCAAGGCCCTGGCTCGCATCCGCGACCTCTCGGAGAAATACGGTCTTGGCGTCGCCAACGTGTTTCACGCCGGCGATGGCAATCTGCATCCGCTGATCCTGTACGATGCCAACAAGCCGGGCGAGATGGACAAGGCCGAGGCTTTCGGCGCGGATATTTTGCGATGCTGCGTCGAACTCGGCGGCGTGTTGACTGGCGAACACGGCGTCGGCGTCGAGAAGCGCGATCTGATGCCGGAGATGTTCAGCGAAATCGATCTCAACCAGCAGCAACGGCTGAAATGCGCGTTCGATGCGCAAGGCCTGCTCAATCCCGGCAAGGTGTTTCCAACCCTGCATCGCTGCGCCGAGCTTGGCCGCATGCATGTCCATGGCGGCAAGATTGCCTTCCCCGAACTTCCGCGGTTCTAGTGATGAGAGCCGTTAATCCCGCATTCAAGCTTGATCTGCTCCCTGCCCCCTTGTGGGGTCCGAGGCGAGTGAAGCTCGCTCTCGAGGCTAGGGTGGGGGGTATCGCGACCTCCGGGGTCCGTGCCTTACCCCCTCCCTCCCCCAAAAGGGGGGAGGGACCGCACCGAATGTGGAGCGATAGTGGACACCTTGAAAGTACGTGACGCAGCGGACGTCGAGCAGGTGGTGCGCTCCGCGCTCGCCAGCGAGCAGCCGCTGGAAATCATCGGCCACGGCTCCAAGCGGTCGATCGGCCAGCCGATGGCGACCAATGCGCTGCTCGATCTGTCGGCGCTCCATGCGGTGAAGGCCTATGAACCGAACGAACTGATCATCACCGTCGAGGCCGGCGCGCCACTCGCCGATGTGCTGTCGCTGATCGATTCCAAGAATCAGCAGTTCGCGTTCGAACCGATCAATACCTCGCTGCTGCTCGGCACATCTGGCATTGGAAGCATCGGGGGCATGATCGGCGCCGGACTGGCCGGGCCCCGGCGCATCAAGGCCGGCGGCGCCCGCGATCATCTGCTGGGAGCCCATGCGGTTTCCGGCTTCGGCGACAGTTTCAAGGCCGGCGGCAAGGTCGTGAAAAACGTCACCGGCTACGACCTCTGCAAATTGCTGGCGGGGTCCTGGGGCACGCTCGCGGTCATGACGGAAGTGACCTTGAAGGTGATGCCGAGGCCTGAAAGCGAGCGCACGCTGGCGCTGCGGGGGCTGGATGACGCTACCGCGAACCGGGCGATGACGGCGGCGCTGGGCTCGCCGTTCGACGTGTCCGGCGCGGCGCATGTGCCGAACTCGGCGTTTCGAGCGGCGGCCGGGAGCGGACTGGGCGATCTTGGATCGCCGCAGCAGGCGATCACCTTGCTGCGGCTGGAAGGTATCACGGCGTCGGTCGTCCATCGCGCCGCCGCACTTGGCGCGGTGCTGGCGCCGTTTGGGGCGGCGGAGTTTCTCGAAGATGCCGTCTCGGCGGCGATCTGGAGCTCGGTTCGCGACGTTCAGCCGTTCGCGGCCAATGGCACGCTGGGGGCGTGGCCGGTGTGGCGGATCGTTTGTCCACCGGCCTCGGGCGGCGCGCTCGGCCAGGCGCTGGCGCGAGATACCGGCGGCGACGTGTTCTATGACTGGGGCGGCGGATTGATCTGGGCGGCGCTGCCACCCAAGCCCGATGCCCAGGCAGCCCTGGTGCGTGAGCGGGTCAATGCCGTCGGCGGCCACGCGACATTGCTGCGCGCCTCCGAACAGGTACGACGCAACGTCGATGTGTTTCATCCCCAGCAAGGCGGCCTTGCCGGCCTGAGCGAACGCGTCCGCCAAAGTTTCGATCCGAAAAACATCCTCAATCGCGGCCGGCTGACGCGAGGATCTGCGACATGAAAACCGAATTCAGCCTGGCTCAGCTCGCCGATCCCGATATCGCGGAAGCCGACAAGATCTTGCGTGCCTGCGTACATTGCGGATTCTGTACCGCGACCTGCCCGACCTATGTGCTGCTTGGCGATGAGCTCGATAGTCCGCGCGGCCGAATCTATCTCATCAAGGAGATGCTGGAAAAAGACCGGCCGCCGACCCCCGAGGTGGTCAAGCACATCGATCGCTGTCTCTCCTGTCTCGCCTGCATGACCACCTGTCCCTCCGGCGTGAACTATATGC
>JAJYAH010000525.1 GCA_021779635.1 Pseudomonadota bacterium
TCGCCAGCGGTTTGACCCAACCGGTGGCCTGCTGGGCCAGCGTGGTGCGGCTCTTGTCCTGGCTGACTTCGCGCATGGCTTGGCTGACTGCCGCGAGGATCGAGGTCATGGCGCCGGTGATATTGTCGAATTCGGTGCGAATAGCGGGATTTGCGGAATCATAGGCGGCGATTGCAAGCTCGCGCGCCTTGAACTTGGACGCCGCGAAATGCTCGCGGTAGGACCGCGGTTGCCATTCCAGGAATTCCTCGGCGCATTCCGGCATGTCCGGAATCATCTCCAGCAGCATGATGGCTTCATTGAAATGATTCAGATAATCGGTGGCGAGACCGGTACGGGGATTGATGTTGGCGGCCCGCAACTGCGCGACGCGTGCCTCCTCTTCGGGGTCCGTCTGGCGCGGCGTCTGGCGATCGGGTCGCGCGGGGTTGGGAGCCGTCGAGTTCATCGGCCGCAGTGTTAACGGTCGGGGTTAAAAGGTGCTGAACAGATGCCTATCTGGAACGTAGAATGTGCGGACGCTTCGTAATCACCTCGCCGCCGGCGGCCTTGCGGCAGATTTTCGGCTATCTCGATCAGCCTAATTTCCCGCCACGGTATAATATCGCTCCGACGCAACCGATACCGGTGGTCATTGTCGAGAACGGCCACAGGCATTTTCGGCTGATGCGCTGGGGCCTGTTGCCAGCCTGGGTCAAGGATCCCGGCCAATTCACCTTGCTGATCAATGCGCGTGCCGAAACCTTGCTGGAAAAACCGGCCTTCAAGAACGCGATCAAACGACGCCGCTGCCTGATCCCGGCCGACGGCTATTATGAATGGCAGGTCTCTGAAAAACGCAAGCGGCCGCATTTCATCCATCGCCGCGATGGCGCGCCGATGGGCCTGGCGGGGCTGGCTGAAACCTGGATCGGCCCGAACGGCGAGGAACTCGATACGGTGGCGATCGTCACGGCTCCAGCGAGCGCCGACCTCGCGGTGCTGCATCACCGCGTGCCGGTGACGATTTCGGCTGGCGATTTCGATCGCTGGCTCGATTGCCGCGCTCACGATGCGGAAACAGTGACGGCGCTGCTGAGGGCGCCCGAAGAGGGTGAATTCGTCTGGCACGAGGTCTCAACCAGGGTCAACCACGCCGCCAATGACGACGCGCAACTGATCCTCCCGATGACGGCAGAGCAGATGGCGGCGGAGCAACCGAAGCCGGCGAGAAAGGCTGCGCCGCGCAAGCCTGTGCCGGCGTCGCGTGAGGATGACGGGCAGGGTTCGTTGTTTTGAAGCTCGACTGTTGCGTCGGGATGACACGTGGCTATCGGTGGCTGCGCTCTACCGGAAAATATTCAGGGCCGCGTATTGCAGCAGCAGGATGGTCTTGGCGTCGGCGATGCGGCCGTCCGCGATCATCGCGAGCGCCTGGTCGATCGGCAATTCCAGCACCTCGATCTCCTCGCCTTCGGACGCAAGGCCGCCGCCGCTGCCGACGCGCATCCGCGGCTCGTATTCCGCGACAAAGAAATGCTGTTTCTCGGTGACCGCGCCCGGGCTCATGAAGGCTTCAAAGATTTTTGTGATTTTGCCGAGCCGATAGCCGGTTTCCTCCTCGGCCTCGGCGCGAATCCGCACTTCCGGCGTTTCGTCGTCCAGTAGTCCCGCCGCGGCCTCGATCAAGAGATCGTCGCAGCCGTTGACGAAAGCCGGGTAGCGAAACTGCCGCACCAGCACCACGGTGCGCTGCGCCAGATTGTAGGGCAACAGCGTGGCGCCGTTGCCGCGGTCGTAGGTCTCGCGGTGTTGGGTCTGCCACTCGCCATCGGCACGCCGCCACTCGAAGGTGGTGGTCTTCAGCGTGTAATGGTTATCGGAAAGCACGCGAACGCTCTTGACGCGGATACGGTCTGCGATGGTCATGAGAATTCCTTTTCGTCATTGCGAGGAGCGAAGCGACGAAGCAAATCCAGTCTTCACGCGTCTCTGGATTGCTTCGCTTCGCTTGCAATGACGTACTTGAATGGATGAATTTTTTTACAGCACCTTGCCGGGGTTCATGATCCCGAGCGGGTCGAGCATCGCCTTGATGCTGCGCATCAACTCGATCGCGACCTTGTCCTTGACCTCAGGCAATTCGTCACGCTTGAGCACGCCGATGCCGTGCTCGGCGGAGATCGACCCGCCCATCCGCAGCACGATCGCGAACACCACGGCATTGACCTCGTGCCATCGCTCCAGAAAATCGGCGGCGTTGGCGCCGATCGGCTGGCTGACATTGTAATGAATGTTGCCGTCGCCGAGATGGCCGAACGGCACCGGCCGTGAGCCGGGAATGAGCTTGACCACCGCGGCATTGGCCTCCGCGATGAAAGCAGGCACCGCGGCGACCGGCACCGAAATGTCGTGCTTGATCGAGCCGCCTTCGGGCTTCTGCGCCGCCGACATTTCGTCGCGCAGCTTCCAGAACGCCTGGCGCTGGCTGAGGCTGGCCGCGATCACCGCGTCATCGACGATACCGTCGTCAAGGCCCTGCGCCAGGATCGATTCCAGCGCGTCGCGGGCATCATCGCGCGAGGACGACAGCTCCATCAGAACGTACCACGGGTGCTTGTTCGCCAGCGGATTGCGGATGTCGATGCCGTGGCGCACGCTGAAATCGACGGAGATACCGGACAGCAGCTCAAAACTGGTGAGGCTGCCAGCGGCCTCGTTCTGCGAGATCGCCAGCAGCTTCAGGGCCTCATCGGGTAATTTGAGCCCGACAAAGGCGGTCTCCACCGCGCGCGGCTTTGGAAACAGCTTCAGCGTCGCTGCGGTGATGATGCCGAGCGTGCCTTCCGCGCCGATGAAGAGGTTGCGCAGATCGTAGCCGGTGTTGTCCTTTTTCAGCTTCGACAGACCGTTCAGGATACGCCCGTCCGCCAGCACCACTTCCAGCCCCAGCGCCATCTCGCGCGCCACGCCATAGGCCAGGGCGGCGGTGCCGCCGGCATTGGTGGAGAGATTGCCGCCGATGGTGCAGCTACCCTCGGCGCCGAGCGACAGCGGGAACAGCCGGTCGACCTCGGCGGCCTTTTGCTGCGCGATCTGCAGCACCACGCCGGCCTCGCAGGTCATGGTGTTGGACGCCGTGTCGATGTCGCGAATCCGGTCCATCCGCCGCATCGAAATCACCACCTCGCCATGGTGCGGGGTCTGGCCGCCGACCAGACCGGTGTTGCCGCCCTGCGGCACCAGCGCAATCCGGTGCTCGCTGGCAAGCTTGCAGATGGCGGAGACTTCCGGGGTCGAGCCCGGCCGCAAAACCAGCGGAGACCGTCCGTGAAACAGGTCGCGCTCCTCGGTGACGTAGGGCGCGATGTCGGCCGCGTCGGTTACCGCATATCTGTCGCCGACGATGGCGCGAAAGCGTGCTACCAGTTCGGGCGAAAGCTGCGGCGCGGCAGATTGAAGGATATTCATAGGTCTGGTTTCTGTTCTTGTTGTGGTCAATTCAATCCCGGCCCATCGCGGCGCGGCGCAGCCGGTCATTGATCGCCTCGCCGAGCCCGTGATGCGGCACCGGCATCACGGCGATGGCGCGCGCGCGCCGTGAATCGAGCGCGCGAAGATAACCGAAAAGATTGGCGGCGGCCTCGTTGAGATCGCCCTGCGCGGACAAATTCATCGTCACGGTCGCGGCATCGACGCCCGGCACCCGATTGAGGCCGAAAGCCAGCAGGGCCTCGCCGGCTTCGACGCTGACGGCATTGAGCCGCACCCGCGTGCGCGGCGCATAATGCGAAGCCAGCATGCCCGGCGCTAGTGGCTGGCTTGTGTCATGGCCGGCCTCGTCGACCGGCCGCACCAGGGAGCGGCCGAGCACGCGCTCGATTTCGCCGCGCGGCAGGCCGCCGGGTCGCAGCAGCATCGGCGTCTCGAAGCATCCGACAATGGTGGATTCGACGCCGACCGCGACCGCGCCGCCATCGACGATCAGGTCGATCCGTCCGGCGAGGTCGCTGTGCACATGCGCGGCCGCGGTCGGCGAAACGTGCCCCGACAAATTCGCCGACGGCGCCACCACCGGCCCGCCGAAGGCGCGCAGGATCTTCCGGGCCAGCGGATGCGCCGGCACCCGGATCGCCACCGTGTCGAGCCCGGCGGTGGCAAGATCGGCCACCGCGCAGTCGTTTGTTCGGGGCAGCACCAGCGTCAGCGGTCCCGGCCAGAACGCTTCGGCCAGCGCTGTCGCGGTTGCGTCGAAGCGCCCGATCCGCCGGGCGGCTTCGAGATCGCCGACATGGGCGATCAGCGGATTGAAGGACGGCCGGCCCTTGGCCTGATAGAGCCGCGCGATCGCAGCGGGGTTGGTGGCGTCTGCGCCGAGGCCATAGACGGTCTCGGTCGGGAACCCGACCAGCCCGCCTTCCGTCAGACAACGCGCCGCAGCGGCCACGGCGGCCCCGCTGGCAGGCAAAATTGGGGTTGTCAGGCCTACGTTCACAGGAATTGGCGTCCTCAATTCGGCTTCTTGCGGTGTGCGAAACCCAAGGCTATAAGCCGCGTTCTTGTCGGAGTGTGGCTCAGTCCGGTAGAGCACTGCGTTCGGGACGCAGGGGTCGCAGGTTCAAATCCTGCCACTCCGACCATTATATCAATAACATAGCGATTTCATACAGTTAAAGCGCAACGATTTGCGCGACGAAATGGCTTTGCGAGTGGCGCTATTCTCAAATTAGCGGCGCATGGCGCCTTGCGTCACCGGGTCCGATCGCGTCCGGAGTTTCCAACGATTTTTGCAGCCTGATCGGAAAGGTCGTGGCTCAAGGCAACCGCCGGCATTTGTTGGAGCACTTCAAGAGCTACTTCGAAGCATGATGCGGGCTATGAAATTCAGCTTCCGGATTTGGTGGTGCTCCGCGAACAAGCATCGATCGCGGTGGAAGTTCTCCCGCCGTCGCTGAGCGAACAAGCGCAGAATGTTATTCAGCAATCACTCCAGCAATCGCAGGAATATTTGACTGTTGGCGAGTACCGCCAAGCGGTACAGGAATCCTTTGGCTGCTGGAAACAGTGTCGACCTTGTTTCAGGGTCTCACAATTGGGACCGACACGGCAGAAGGCAAATATTTTAACGCCATTGCGACGAGCGTCGTACGCACCAAAAAGCAACAACGCTGGAGCGTTCACTCACAAAGCGTCATGCCGAGCCAACCGGCCGCCTGCCAGCGGTCGGTGCCTTCCTGCATGAGCCAAGTTGCTGCAGCGATCAATTTAAGTGAAACGTTCCATTGCATGATCGGTAGGTCTTTCTCGATCCCTTTTTCAATTTACCGGACGGGTCAAAGATCATTGAAATTGCTCTAGGGTCTGTTGGGATTCATCGAGAGTTTATCACGGCTGCGGTCAGATGGATCATGGAAGCGAAGCTTTGGTCGGTCTTGTCCGCGCGCATGGCGATCCGTTTGAAGTCCTTCAGTTTGCCGAAGAAGTTCTCGATTAGATGCCGCCATTTGTACATCTCCTCATCGATGGCGAGAGGCTTTGCACGGCGCGGAT
>JAJYAH010000526.1 GCA_021779635.1 Pseudomonadota bacterium
TCGGGTTGATCTCCTCTCCGTTGGTGGAATGGAGCACACGGCTGCCGGAATTGGGCTCGATGCTGCGGGCCAAGCTACACGTGTTCGATCGGCCGCTCGCGCTCTGGCATCAACTGCAGAGCATGCTGGGCGGATCCGACACGTTTTCAGCGGTACCCTTCGAGGTACCAAAAATCGATTGGGTGCAACCGACGTTCCAGTTCCTGTCGCCGACCTTTACCGAATTCCTGTTGTTCCTTGCGACGTTGGTGCTGTTCATCGCGAGCTGGAAAGACCTGCGGCGCACGTTGATCATGACATTCGCCGATCATGCTGCGCGGCTGCGGACTTTAAGGATTCTGAACGAGATCGAAGGACAGCTTGGCGGCTACCTGCTCACCGTGACAATGATCAATCTCGGGGTCGGCGCCGCGACCGGCATCATCTGCGCGGTCACCGGAATGCCCAATCCGGCCGGGCTCGGAGCGCTGGCCGCGACCTTGAATTTCTTTCCGATCATCGGCCCGGTTGCGATGTTCGTGATCCTGGTGGGGGTCGGCGTGATCGCCTTCTCCACGATCAGCGCCGGGCTGATCGCACCACTGGCGTTTGTCGGGCTTACTTTTCTTGAGGGTCATTTTGTCACACCGACCATCATCGGCCGGCGGCTCGAGCTCAATGCACTGGCGGTGTTCATCGCGCTGGCGTTCTGGACCTGGTTATGGGGACCGATGGGCGGCTTCCTGTCGTCGCCGCTTTTGATCGTGGCCCTTATTCTCAAGGATCATCTTTTGCCGGTGGCTTCGCCGCAACTGCCGCCGGGCTGACCGGAACTTCCGCTGAAGCGAAACGTTTGTTCCATACATCATTTCAGTCATTTGCATATCTGGGAGCTTTTGATGTCGGGTACGGACGGCGAATTCGGAATCAAGAATCTGACACATAAAGCGACCTATGAACGCCTTGAGAAGGATGTAGCAGCCGTGAAAAACGATATCTCAGCCTTGACCGAGCAGATCACCGACGCGCTCAACTCGTTTGCCGGCACCGCCGGCAAACAGGCGCGCCGCGGCTACAAGCAGGCGCGTGCCAATGTCGATTCGGCCGTGGATGATCTCTCGGAGCGCGGCGGCGCTGCGATGGACGCCGCCCAGGACGCCGCCAGTTCAATCGAAGAAGCGCTGGAGGACCTTGTCCAGCAGCGGCCGCTGGCGACCATCGGGCTCGCGCTCGGTCTTGGTTTCCTGATCGGCGCCGCGTGGCGCCGGTGACGACGGCCGTTCATTGCGAGAACCGACTCGAACGGCGGCGCGAATGCGCCGTCATTTCGTTCAGCGGTGATATTTTTGAATCGAGGCGTCCATGTTTGCGCGAATGATCGATGATTTCAGGGATGCCACCGGCAGGGCGTTGCGGCAGACATCGCTCGCGGCAGCAGCGGCCTTGGCGCTGGGGATCACGCTATCGTTTCTGTGCGCCGCGGCCTTTGTCTACGCGCTTCAGCGTTATGGTCCGATCGAAGCCTGCCTGGCGGGCGCCGGCGTGTTCTTTGTCGTTACGCTGATTGCGGCCGGCTGTTACATGGTGCGCAAACGGCAGCTCAAGGCCCGCGCGGCGCAGACCCAGAAATCCACGCTTCAAACCGCATTGGCCGATCCGATGCTGGTCGCGACAGGCATTCAGATCGTGCGCGCAATCGGCGTGAAACGCCTGATCCCGCTTCTGGCGGTGGGTGGATTGGCATTGGGATTTCTCGCGACCCGCGGTTCGTCGAGCGATCAAGCGCCGGCGGAATAATTTTCTTGAATTTGGAACGCTGCGCGCGGTACGCGCCACCTCTGCCATTGGGAGTCGGATCGCCTCGGCGATCCCGGTGAGGGGTTAGGGGTTACAGCCTGACGATCGGTCGAAACCCCAACCCTCCCGCAGGGAGAGGGAGCGAGCTTCCATCCATGCGACCGCCAAGCCGTTCAATCCAGATGATCGGATCTCAGGTCACGCAGCGGCCCGGCTCGAGATGCTTGGCGACCTCGGTCAACACGCTGACGACCGGCTCGCATGCCACCTTCCGATCGCCCGGTTTGGCGAACGAAGTGTCGCGGGCCGGGTGGGCGGCCGGCACGCGAACCAGCACCGACGTATCCGAAAGACCGTCGAGCCGAAGCGAGATCGTCTGCGTCCGCCGCACCGATGCCGACACGCCGGCCGCGCGATCGGCCTTGGCTGCACGGTTGATGCCGGCTCCGGCGGACAGCAAGGAAACCTGCAAAACAGGGGCTTGCGATACCCGGCCGAGATCGCGGCCGGAGGCCAATTGCACCGCGCCGAACGTCAGCGAGACGGCGGACGCACCCAGAATTCCCTTGAATAAGGCTTGCCTCGAGACCTGCGACATGTTGCGCCCGCCCTCGTTCATCGCCCCATGGCGATCTGGCAAATAACGCGACGGAACCCGCGAGGTTCTGAAATTCGGTCATCACTTAACCGTGTATGAAAAAAGTTGGTGGCGGCGGGAACGACTCCCGGGGGCCGCGCGTCATCCCGCGAGCCGGTTATTCCCCCTGCCCCATTAACCGGCGACGTAGGGCGCGGCTGTGGTGATGCCAGCCGCGCCCTGCTTTTATGTTTTATGCAGAAATCAAAACTTGGTACGCGAACCGTCCCCACTGATGGCGGCATGGCGTCGGCGCGCCTTGAAGCGCGCCGGGCTCATTTCAATAGAATGGGATCAGGAAGCCGCCGCGCGAGGCGCACGATTGCGCGAATTGCGCTGGAAGAACAACGCCTGGCTGGCGACGGCCGAGACCATCGCGGGCTGGAACGGCTTCGAGATCAGGAACGCCGGTTCGGGACGCTCGCCGGTGAGGAAGCGTTCGGGATAGGCCGTGATGAAGACCACCGGCACCTCGAAAATCCGCAACAGTTCGTTGACCGCGTCGAGACCGGAACTGCCGTCTGCAAGCTGGATATCGGCCAGGATCAGGCCCGGCTTCTTGTTCTTCGCCAGCGCGACGGCGTCGGAATGGGTGCGGGCAACGCCGATCACGTTATGGCCGAGGTTTTTCACCAGGCTTTCAAGATCCATCGCGATGAAGGTCTCGTCCTCGATGATCAACACATCGGTCGCGATCTCGGCCGCCATCTCCCGGCCCGCGGTATCGGCGAGCTTGCGGGTCTCGGCCACATCGGTCGCGAGAATGAACGCCACCTCTTCCTCCGAGAAGCCTTCCAGCGACAGCAGCAGGAAAGCCTGGCGCGGCAACGGGGTGATATTTGAAAGCCGGCGCTCGGAAGGCATCGGCAGGGTCGCCACCTCGGAATCCTCGTTGAGCGAAACCGAATTCCAGATCTGGGTAAACAGCCGGAATAGCCCGGCGCGCGGGCCGTGCTGTTCGTCGAGCAGGGACGGGTCCTGAAGCAGGGCTTCAAGCATGGCTCCGACATATGCGTCGCCCGACGCCTGGTTTCCCGTCAACGCGCGGGCATAGCGCCGCAATAGCGGTAGATGTTCGGCAACAAGCTGTGATCGGGACATCCCCACTCCATCATTGTCTTTTGGGTCAAAGTTCTTGGGTCAAAGCATCTCGACGGGGGGCGACCCGGTTCCCCTGACGTGCCTGTCTACGCCCGAGGCCGATAAAAGTTCCCGCGTCCCGGAACTTTCGGGCCGAGTTTGAATTAGCACCCATCAGCGTTGCCGCAAAGGCTTCAAAAATCAACGATAATTCTTGAATTATCAGTGACTTAACTCTCGGGGAAGCGTGGAACAGGTCATGAAAGATCCAAAGAGCAAGAATGCCACGCCTGGCAAGCAGGGCGGCCTCAACGCTGAGATTCAGTCGAGAATCGGGCACCAGCTTCGCGCCATGTACGACGATGTCGTGCGGCAGGGAGTACCGGACCGCTTCGCAGATTTGATTCGAAAGCTTGATGCGTCCGATGCGAACCCCCAAATGGGAACAGCGGGCGAAAAAAATGACGGGAGGGACTAATGCCTCTCACAAACGAACTCCGCGACGACATCCTGGCGTCGGTTCCGAGCCTGCGCGCCTTTGCGATCTCGCTCAGCGGCAATGGTGATCGCGCCGACGATCTGGTCCAGGAAACCCTGCTCCGTGCGCTAGCCAATATCGACTCGTTTCAGCCCGGCTCGAATCTGCCGGCATGGCTGTTCACGATCCTGCGCAACCTGTTCCGCTCCGATTATCGCAAGCGGCGGCGGGAGGTCGAGGATGCCGACGGCAGCTATGCCAAGACCCTGAAGACGCAGCCTGCGCAGGGCGCGCATCTCGAATTCGAGGAATTCCGTGCCGCGCTCGAGAAGCTGCCCCAGGACCAGCGCGAAGCGCTGATTCTGGTCGGGGCCTCGGGCTTCTCCTATGAGGACGCCGCGGCGATTTGCGGCTGCGCGGTCGGTACCATCAAGAGCCGTGTCAACCGTGCGCGATCGAAACTGAGCGCCCTGCTCTACGTCGACGGCGCCGAAGATTTCGGCCCCGATGAAACGGTCCGGGCGGTGATCGGCGGCAGCGGCGGGTAGGGTTTCATTTGCCGTCATGCCGAGGAGCCAACGGGTCCGGCCTTTCGGCCGGCCCGATGACAGGCTGCGCGTTCGCGCGACCCTCTGGCTCCCACTGACGAGTTCGCCCCTGAGGGATAGACCTACCGCCCTGCTTTGGGCAGAACCGACAATTGTTCGGTCCGGTCCCTCTCCGTCATGTCGATGACGGTCTCCATCGGAGCGGTGAGTTCATAGACATAGCTCACATCGGTAAAATACCGCTTCGACGTGCCGCCGAGCGCCTCGGGCGCGACGCGCTCGAGCAGGATGACACCGAAGTCGCTGTCCTCGCGGCGGGTCGCCGCACTGGTGTTGAATTCTTCCCAGCGGAAATGAAACGTCGAATCGGGATCTTCTCCGGTCACTTCCCAGTGCGCGACGATGTGCGGGTGCTTGCCGACCAGCGAAAGCCCCTCGTCGGAATGCGACGCCAGTTCGAAGAACAGCAGCGAAAGACTCTGCGCGGCCCGCGCGCTGACGGCGATATCCGGGCCGCTCACGGCGATGCGCTCCGCATGCGGAATGGCGCGCGACTCGAACAACCCCTTCAGTTTCACGCCCTGCCACTGGCTTTCGCTCAACAGCGAGACCACGTTCGACATGGCGTGGATCCGGCCGATCAGCAGTTCGCGGGCAACATCGATATCCGAACCATGGCGCAGCGTGCGGGTAACGATCGACTGGATCACTGCCAGGATGTTCTTGACCCGGTGATTGAGCTCGTCGATGACCGCGGTCAATCGACGCTCGAAGCCGATCCGGACCTGGATTTCGCGGCTAAGCCGTAAGTTATTGTAAGCGACATATCCGAACAGCCCGCAGACGATACCGGTCAGTGCGAAGCCGATCGCCGCTACGATCGCCGCGGTCTGGTCTGCCCGCCTCACCGCATTGGTCTTGGCGTAGTAGCCGAGCGACCAGTCGCGGCCGCCGAACATCACCGTTCTTACCATCGACGGCGCAGGCCGA